>JACMJD010000065.1 GCA_014380825.1 Phycisphaerae bacterium
CACGTCGGCCCGAACGGGAAAGAGCCGCGCATCTGCTCGTATCACAAGCTGCGACACCGCCACAGCGGACGGTTTCACTGGGTCGATTTTCACATCATGGTCCCGCGCGACTGGAATATCGAGCGTGGCCACCAGGTCGCCAGCGCGATCGAATATGAGATTGAGCTGGCGGTTCGTGAAGGAAACGCGACGGCGCATGTCGAGCCGTGCGCGGACGCGAATTGCACCGCTTGCACATAAACGTGGCGTGGGCGTCTCGCCCGCGCACAGGCGTCTCAAGCCGCTAGAGCACGGGCGAGACGCCCATGCCACGAAATAGGATTGCGTTCTACCGAGTCCTCCTTCAGAATTCGGAAGCATTTCTCAGGTTGCAAGGAGGTTTACATGTCGCGCCACTCGATTCGACATCGCGCGTTTACGCTCGTCGAACTGCTGGTGGTCATCGGAATCATCGCGGTGCTGATCGGCGTGCTGTTGCCGGCGCTGAGCAAGGCGCGCAAGCAGGCGAAGGTGGCGCAGTGCGCCAGCAACCTGCGACAGATCGCGGTGGCGTTCAACAATTACCTTGTCGACACCAAGGGCATGGTCTTCTGGCGCGGGCAGGATCTGTCGACCGAAGGCATGGACTGGTACGTATTCGGCGGGCAGGAGGAGAACAACACGAACAATGGCCAGAGTGGATTGTTCAATCGATTCGTGCCGCGGCCGTTGAATCCGTATTCGAAAGGGATGACGAAAATCTACCGCTGCCCCGGCGACGAAAACTTCTCCAGCCCGTGGGTCGCGCAGAACGGCGGCGGATCGGTCAGCCATTTCGAATGGGTCGGCAACAGCTACAACTTCAACGCCGACGGAGATCCGGCCATCGTCGTCGCGCCGCCGCAACAGAAACTCGGGGGGCTGACGGGTCGGCGCGTCACGCAGTTTCGCGATTCAAGCCGAACGGTTCTGTTTCTCGACGCGTGTCTCGTCTACGGCGGCAACTGGCACACGCCGCTGATGGGAAATGTGTGCATGCTGGACGGACATGTCGTGTACACCACGAAACCGGTGAAGACGAATAACGAGTACACATGGCAGGATCGAATCCAAGAATGAGAGAGAGTTCAGAGGTCAGAGTTCAGAGGTCAGGAAATGCGAGTTTTGTATTCCTGAACTCTGACCTCTGAACTCTGACCTCATCACTTGTAAACACGAACGCCCGCCTCCTTACGAGCGAGACGGGCGTCGATTCGAGTGCAGCGAACTCGAGAATTTCGGACTCGGTGGCTGCGCTGCCGATTGTAACAACGGGGTCGGTGAAACAATATTCTGAATCCGGATTACTTCGCGACTTTCGCCACCAGCAGGGTCATATCGTCCGACGGGGCGGCAGAATCGGTGAATTCCTCAACGGCCAGCAGGGTATTTCGGATCAGCGTTTCGGCGTCGCATCCACAGGCAGTCAGCACGGCGTCGAGCCGTTCCTGACCGAATAGTGCGCTCGAGCCGGGCCGATGCGCTTCGGTGATGCCGTCGGTGTGCAGCACGAGGGCATCGCCGGGATGAAGCGTTGCGGTGACGTCGCGATAAATTTCTGCCGGCTCGATCCCCAGCGGTAGCGAGAGCGCTCCATCCAACCCAACGACTTTCCCATCGGCAAACCGCTTCGCGCGTGGCGGACAATGACCGGCGGACGAATACGTGATCTGCCGTGTGTGCGGATCGTAGATTCCATAAAACGCCGTCACGAACGTGCCGCTGTCGGTGGTGTATCGAGCGCTCAGATTCTTGTTGATGAAGTCCAAAAGCTTGCTCGGCGGCGTGGGTGGGCCGGTGTGCGTGTGCGCGATGCTGTGCGTGACGGCCATCATCACGGCGGCGGGTGTTCCATGACCGGAGACGTCGGCGATCAGCAGTCCGAGCTTGCCATCGGGCAGTTCGAAGAAGTCGTAATAGTCTCCGCCCGCTCGGCGCGCTGTTTCATAATGCGCGGCCAGCTCCAGTCCCGGGATCTTCGGCAGCTCGCGCGGGAGCAGCGCGCGTTGCATGTCGGCGACGGTTTCGAGCTCACGATCGATCGCCGCGTATGCTTTGGCCACCTCATCCGACAACACCAGGTTCTGCGTCGCCCGGCCGAACAGGTTCGACATCCACACGCGCTCCGGCAGGCCTTCCACATCCGGCCCGCGCGGATTTTTCCGCAACTGCACGGTCATGTTCAACGCGTGTCCGTGATCGAAAAGCGGCAGTGCCATGAGCGATCGCATCCCCTCCAGATACGGCGCGGCCGGGTCGTTCGGATCGACGACCAGATCGTTGATGATGCGCGCTTCTTCGTTCCAGATCAGCTCGCTGAGCAACCCCGATTCGAGAACCACGTGCTCGCGCGCGGTCCACGGATTCACATCCATGCCCCAGCGATTGCTTCGCGTGATTCGGACGCGTGGCCGATTCAATCCACGCCGGCTGAGGGAAATGAACCCGTCGACCGGCATCACCTGTCGCACGCGGGCCATATAGTTGCGCACCATCGCCTGCGGATCGGTCTGAAGGCTCATCTCGCGCATCATGTCCATGACGAACTTGAGGCGCTCCTGCCACGGGCCGTCTTCAAACCCGGGAACGTGCGGCGAAGTTTTGGGAGAAGTTGATCGATCCACGAGAGGCAAAATCGTAGCCGAGAAGCTGGCGAGAATGAAACGGGTTGTTGCAACCGAGCCGTCTGTGGTTCAATGCAGCGACAGATGGCCAAAGCCGATTGGTTTTCGCAGTCGCCGCATCGCGTGCGGATGGATTGGGGCTGGCGCGGTTGCAGCACCGCAGCGGCGCGCGGCGATGCGATCGTAATCGTCGACGTCCTCCGCTTCAGCACCGCCGTGTGTGCGGCCGCGGCACGCGGGGTCATCGTGTTTCCCGCGAACCAACGTGATGATCTGCACTCAATGTGTATTCAGTTTGACGCCGATCACTTTGCCGCAGGATTGGCGCCGGATATGTACCAATCGGCTGGATCGGGTTGGCGCGTCGTGCTGCGATCACCGAACGGCGCGACGTGTGTTCGGCTCGCCACCGCCGCGCCCGTGGTGATGATCGGCGCACTCGTGAATCGGTCCGCGGTCGCCAAATGCGTCCGACGTATTCTCGACGACACGAAGTTGAACGTGACCGTCATCGCCTGCGGCGAGAGATGGAGTGACCCATCGGACGATGGCGAGCTTCGATTCGCGATTGAAGATTATCTCGGCGCTGGATCCATCTTGTCGCGGACCCATGGCGACCTCTCCGCCGAAGCGAACGCGTGCGCCAATGCGTTCAGCGGCGCGAGTGGCTTACAAGAATTGATCGCGAACTGCGCCAGCGGACGAGAGCAGATCGACAAAGATGACCGCGGCTCGGTCGAACACGCGGCGATGGTCGATCGATACGATGTCGTGCCCGTGCTGCGCGATGGCTGGCGTCTGGAAGCGCTCGCGGATATTTCGGAGATCACATCGCTTGCGAAGAACGCCCGTTAAGGCCATCGCCAAGCATTCATCGTTCATGCGCATTGCGCTGCTCGGCTGGTTCGCGCTCGCGATCGGTGCGATGCTCGCCCTTCGCAGCCTGGACATCGGCCTGGGCCAAGGCTCGTTCGCCTACCGCTATTCCGAGATGCAGAGCCAGCGAATGCTGCGCGCGTTCTGGCTGGCGCCAATCGCGGCCACCGTGGTCCTTTCGATTACGTGGAGCGCTAAGCGCCGCAAAATTGCGCCGATCGTAGCGATTACCGCGGTGATTCTGCTCAGCGTCTGGACATTCTTCGCGCCGATCAAGGCGGTGACGCAGCACTCGTTCAACCTTCGCTCGCCATCGCACGACGGCGCGTTCGTGGACGAGCTGTATGGCATGACAACGTTGCGCGAGTATCTGCGCGACTTCGATCAGCGCATCCAGCGCACGCCCGCCGAGCTGCGCGGCACGCGCGTGATCTCAAACCCGCCCGGCACGACGATCCTGTTCTACGCCGTCGCATATGTCTGGCGGCCCAACGTCGAATCGCCCGGCTGGCTGGAGCGAATCCTTCAGCGCTACTACGACGTGAACGAGCCCGACGCGCTCGTGACCACCATGGTGACCGTGCAGATCGCGATGCTGCTGACGGTGCTCTGGTCGCTCGCCGCCATCGTGTGGTACCGCGTGGCAAGGATGTTCTTGTCACCGGCCAGCGCCATGTTGTGCGTGTTGATCGCGTGGTTCAACCCGAGCACGGCGCACTTCGTTCCAGGGAAAGATCCTGCACATTTGCTTACGGTCGGGCTGATGGCGTGGACATGGCTCGCTGCATGGAAGCGCGACAAACCAACCCTCGCGGCGCTTTCGGGCGCGGTGTTGATCGTCGGCGCCACCATCGGGCTAATCCACGTTTGGGTCGCGGCAGCGCTGGTCGTCGCATGCGCCTGGGACTCGCTCGCACGACGCGAATCGGCAACTCATTTCGTCTTGCGCCTTTTACTCCCCTTCGCCGCTGGCGGTTTCGCAATCCTCATCGCAATCTATCTCATCACTGATTGGAACCTGGCGAAAACGTTCTTCACCGTCTGGCGCCGTTTCTCCCAAATCCAGCGTGAGCTCGCGCTCGATCACACGATCTGGTTCGTCATCGGAATCCCGCTGTTCCTCCTGTTCGTCAGTCCCGCGCTGTTCCTTTTCGGCGGCAGCGCGATCCGTCGCCGCCGCCCGATGAACTTCGGTGCGCGTCTGTCAGTCGTCACCGTCCTGATCATGGCGACGTCGTACGTCGTCGGCGTCACGTACGAACTGCCCCGGCTCTGGGTCGTGTTCGTTCCGCTGCTGACGCTGGGATTGATGACCGCGTCCCCTTTTAGACATTTGAATCATGAAGGCCGCGCCCTGCGCGCGGCGATCTTCATTGCCATCGCGCACATCGCGTTTACCGCGGCACACTGGTCGTTGTTGGACGCCCGCGAATCGGAACATCGTTTATCCGGGCCCGCGCCGACTTTCTTCGGCAAGACATAACCTCGCCGCGCGGGTAAAACGTCCGCGCGTGCATTGGCTGCTCGTGCTCATCCCGATCGCCTACCTGCTGGGCTCGATCCCGTTCGGCCTGCTCATCGGCAAGGCGCGTGGCGTCGACGTGCGCACCGCCGGCAGCAAGAACATCGGCGCGACCAACGTTGGCCGGCTGCTCGGAAGAAAATTCTTCTTCCTGGTGTTCTTCCTCGACATGCTGAAGAGCTTCGTGCCGATGCTGATCGCGTCGATGATCGTCCGCCGAATTCCCGACCAAGACCGCGACCGATTGATCTACCTGCTCTGGCTGCTAGTCGGCTTCGCCGCCGTGCTCGGGCACATGTTCAGCGTGTTTCTAGGTTTCAAAGGCGGCAAAGGCGTCGCGACGAGCGCGGGCCTGATGCTCGGGCTGATCCCGTATTACGCCCTTCCGGGCCTGCTCGCGATCGTCGTATTCATCCTCGTTTTCTTCCCGACGCGCTACATCAGCCTCGGCTCGATGACCGCCGCGTGCGCATTTCCGATTCTGTATTTGATTCTCGGCAAGGCGAAGGGTTGGCCGGTCTTCGGCGCGCAACTGCCGTTGACGATCTTCGCGTTCTTGATCGCTGTCCTGATCGTCTGGAAACACCGATCGAACATTTCGCGGTTGCTTGCGGGGACGGAAAACAAAATCAAATCAAAAACAGATTGAACCGCCAAGAGCACCAAGAATTCAATTGTGCTTTTGCCCTCTTGGTGTTCTTGGTGGTTAATCGTTTTTCGGTTTGTAGATCAGTAGCCGCAACGAGTTGAGCACGACGACGATCGTCGAGCCTTCATGAAATAGTACTGCGATTCCCAGATACGTGAAGCCCAGCGCGCTCAGCGGCGCGAGGATCGCAATCACGCCCAGCGCGATCGTGAGGTTTTGTTTGATGATCCGCCGGCTGAAGCGGCTCAGGCCGATCGCGTCGGGAAGCTTGGCGAGGTCGTCGCCCATCAGCACGACGTCGGCGGTCTCGATGGCGACATCCGTGCCGGCGCCGCCCATCGCGATGCCTACGGTCGCGGTGGCCAGCGCGGGTGCGTCATTCACGCCATCGCCCACCATTGCGATCG
>JACMJD010000066.1 GCA_014380825.1 Phycisphaerae bacterium
GACGATCACATCATCGAGGATCCCGCCCGCCGAGTTGCACACGAGCGAGTAACGACTTTGGCCGACGATCATGTCGGCGATTTTTCGGGTGACGATCCGATCGAGGACTCGCATCGCATCTTTGCCGGTGAAGTGCAGACGTCCCATGTGCGAGACGTCGAAGATGCTGCCGGATTTTCGCGTCTGCTCGTGCTCGTCGATGATCGATCGGTAAACGATCGGCATCTCCCAGCCGGCGAATTCGACCATGCGCGCGCCCGCAGAGACGTGAAAATCGTAGACCGGCGTGCGTTTCAACATGGGACGGGCAAGCTATCCGTCGTCTCACGCGCGGTCAAGCGATGGAATAGCCAATGCCCAAGGTCACAATGACCAATCAATGAATAATGACCAAGCACCAAGGTTGGACATTGGTGCTTGGTCATTGATTGGTCATTGTGACCTTGGTCATTGCTCATTTGACGAGCTTGAACCTCACTTTGATCGTGCCATGCTCATCGACCCCTCGGTCCATCGCTGTAATCTGCCCGATCCCGATTCCGCCTTCGCGGGTTTTAAAAGCGAATGTCATGGGCAATTCTTCTTCCGAACTGACCAGCGGTCGCCGCGGGACGGCGCTGGCCATATCTTTGGCGAGCTGGTCGGCGCTGGCGTTCTCCCACTCGTCGCGCTCGACCGGAACGACGGCCATCTGCACGGGATAGAGCCCGGCGGCGCCGGATTCGGTTTCGGCGTGGCAGTCGGCGCCGCTCTCGCGGAACCATTTTGCGCCCTCGGCGCGCGTCTTGAACGCGTCCTCGGGCCCGCTGACCGTGACGCCTTTGTCGAAGTCGAGATTCCCTTTGAAGACAGGATGCCGCGCAGTTTCTGAAGAGCGCGCTGAAGGCGCTTCTTCGCGGCTTCATTGGTGATGTTCAGCGCTCGTGCGGTCTGTTCGACAGACTGATCCTGGTAATAACGCAGCAACACCGCGCTGCGATCGGCAGTTGGCAGGCGATTCAGCGCATCATCCAGCGCCGGCTCGATTTCTCGCCATGAGTCATCGATCGCCGCGATTGGATGACCTGCGGAAACTTCCGCCGCGGCTTGCTCTTCGTGTTGTGTTCTTCGGGTTTGCATTTTGATCGCGTTGGAAGAGGCGTAGCACGCCGTTCGATGAAGCCAGGCGGGTAGCGGGGTCGACGACGAAATATTGCTGGCGCGTTGGAAGAGAACGATGAAGACGGCCTGCGTCACATCCTCGGCCAGGTGTCGATCGCGCACGCGGCGAAGGCTGGTCGCGTAAACCAGATCGACGTATCGCCGGACGAGTTGCTCGAATGCTCCGTTGGATTTGGCGTTCAGAAACTGATCGAGCAGCGTTCGATCGTCGGTTTGAACTTGTGCAGCGATCTCGGTCATCGCCGGAGTGTGTACGCCCAGACCGGCGCGGGGACAAAATTCCGCCGGGCCGTATACTGTCGAACCGGAGGGTGCCCAGACGATGGTCGCCGCGACTGCTGCCGATTACCTGCGCAAAGCCAACGCCGCATTGCAAGCCAACCGCCTGGAAGAAGCGGCGACGGCGTTTCGGCGCGTGATCATGCGCCAGCGCGATCACCCTGACGCGCTGTTCGGCCTGTCATTCGTTCTGCTGCAACTGCGTCGCCCGGCGGAGGCGCTGGCGACCTTGAAGGAACTTACGACGCTCTATCCTCGCGCCGGAGCCGGTTGGCGCCTGCTGGCGGTCGCACTGGCATCCAGCGGCGAACGCGGCGCCGCCGTGGACCACGCCCACGAGCGCGCCATCGCGTGCAGCGCACCCAATGACCCAAGCCCGCACACCAACTACGGCACATCGTTACTACTCCGCGGCGATACGGATCGCGCTGCCGAATCATTTCGCCGGGCGCTGGCAATCGATCCAAATGACTCGGTGGCCGCGCAGAATCTGGCGAATGCGTTGAGCGAAGAAGGCAAAGTCGCCGAGGCGATCGAACTTCGTCGGCGCGCGGGTGCGCTCGTGCCGGACGATCCCAAAATCGGCAGCAAACTGCTGTTGGATCTTCACTATCTTCCCGACCTGCCGGCCGAACAGATCTTCGACGAACACGTGCGCTGGGTGTCGCGTCACGCCGATCCAGGGCGCTGGCCACCACCCGCGTATCGCAACGCGCGAGATCCGGCGCGTCGCTTACGGGTTGGATACGTGTCACCTGACTTTCGCCGCCACCCTGTGCTTTCGTTCATCCAGAACGTGTTGACGGGGCACGATCGTGCACAGTTCGAAGTGTTCGCGTACTCCAACACGGCTGCACCTGATCAGATCACCGCAAAGCTGCGCGATGGCGGTGTCGTGGATGTGTGGCGCGACATCGCGTTCCTCAGCGACGACGCGGCGTCGAAGTTGATCCAGGACGATCAGATCGACGTGCTAGTCGACCTCGCCGGTCACACCGGCGAGAACCGCGCGACGCTGTTCGCGCGGGCACCGGCGCCGGCGCAGTTCACGTATCTTGGCTACCCCGACACGACCGGTGTACGGGCGATTCAGTTTCGGCTTACTGATCAGATCGCTGATCCGCCTGGCACGAGCGAGCCGTTGGCCACGGAAATGCTGATCCGCCTGCCGGACTGTTTCCTGTGCTATCGCCCGGATGATGACGCGCCCGCGCCGCTGCCGGAAACGCCGGCGGTAGCGAACGGATTCATCACGTTCGGGTCGTTCAACAATTTCGCAAAAGTGACCGATTCGATGTTGGCACTATGGGGATCGATTCTCCGCGACACACCGGGCTCGCGGATCGTTTTCAAAGCCAAGTCATTCGCATCGGAGGTCGCGCGCCAACGCGTGTTGAGCGCGTTCGCGAAATTCGATGTAGCGGAAGACCGCGTGTCGATGCACAGTTGGGTGACGTACGATCAGCGCCACGCCATTGTCGCGGGAGTCGACATCGCGCTCGACACATTTCCTTACAACGGCACGACAACCACCTGTGAAATTCTGTGGCTCGGCGTGCCGTGCATCACGCTGGCCGGGCAGACGCACGTGACGCGGGTGAGCGCCAGCATCTTGCGCGCGATCGGGCATCCGGAACTGATCACGTCGACGCCCGATCAGTATCGCTTGCTTGCGATTGATCTGGCTCGCGACATCGATCGGCTGAACGCTTATCGATCGCAGATTAATCAGCACATGGCCGACTCCCCGCTCGTGGACGCGCCGCGATTTGTTCGGAATCTTGAAAACGTATATCGGGTGGCGTGGGAGACGTGGTGCAAGTCCTCCGCGTAATCTCACATGAGATTGAACTGCCTGTAAACGAGAAAGCGCTGTTGTCGCACGCCTCCCGTACGGATAATGTTTGGTTGCTGTGCATCCCGTTCCCCTTTCAATCCACGGTCGCGGCGCGACGGAGAATCCGCCGAACCGGTTCGATCGGATCGAACTCGATCCGGAGACGGAGCATGGCCGCGCCGAAGACGATCCGGATGTCGCGCCGACTACGCAATATTTTCGCGACACAACCCGTACGATCATCGCGCACAACGACAGCCCGGATGTCGGCTTCGAGTATTCCATCAACCCCTATCGCGGCTGCGAACACGGATGCATCTATTGTTACGCACGTCCGACACATGAATATCTGAGCCTCAGCTCGGGATTGGATTTCGAAAGCAAGATCTTCGTGAAACTCCAGGCGGCCGAGCTGTTGCGACACGAGTTGAGCGCGAGGAAGTGGAGCCGCAGTCCGCACACGATCTCTATCAGCGGCGTGACGGATTGCTATCAGCCGGCCGAGAAGCGTTTTCGGATCACGCGGCAATGTCTC
Source organism: Phycisphaerae bacterium (assembly GCA_014380825.1). The sequence continues at coordinate 3,813 of JACMJD010000066.1, forward strand.
GAAGTGCTGCGCGAGTTTCGCAATCCGCTCGGCATCGTCACCAAGAGCCATCTCGTGACGCGCGACATCGACATCCTGAGCGAGATGGCGAAGGACAATCTCGCGGCGGTGTTTGTGTCGATCACGTCGCTCGATCCGGAAATCGCCCGCAAAATGGAGCCGCGTGCCGCTTCGCCCGAAAGACGACTCGATGCGCTACGACAACTCACCGCGGCCGGCGTCCCGTGCGGCGTAATGGTCGCGCCGGTCATTCCGGGCCTGACCGATCACGAGATCCCGCAGATTCTGAAAGCCGCCGCCGACGCGGGCGCGCGAACGTGCGGCTACGTACCGGTGCGTTTGCCGTTTGAGATCAAGAACATGTTCGACACGTGGCTCAATCAGCACTTCCCGGATCGCGCGCAGAAAGTCCTCAACCGCATTCGCTCGATCCGCGGCGGAAAGCTGAACGATTCCAACTTCGTCACCCGCATGCGCGGCGAAGGTGAATTCGCGGACCAGATGCAGCAGATGTTCGATTTGGGGAAGCGCAAGGCGGGGATGGATGGGCCGTTTCCGAAGCTAACGACCGATCTGTTTCGCGTACCGTCGGGGCCGCAGATGTCGCTGTGGTGAGCTACCACTTGAGATCTTTAAACAACGCCGAACCTGAGCTGATGACCACCTGAAAGATCAATCGTCTCCAACCAAATCTGTCGAAGCCATGCTCTAGACTGATCAAGCTGCTCCTTCGTCCGGCCTGGATCGACAAGCAGATTCGTTGCGCGGCGGAAGTAGTCGCGCGGGCAAACGGGAAACTCCACGAGGTCCGCGCCAATTGCTTTGTCGCTTAAGAAATATCGCTCGTTCAGTGCGTAAATCGCATGCGTCAGATTCGCAAGCACGCGTGCGATGCACGGCACTACGTTGTACACGTCCGCGGCGACGACGAGCTTCGGCATGCAAGCCAGCGTGAACTCGGCACTGGCCAATGCGTCTCGGACAATCGCTTGTTTCATCGCTGGCGGAAAGATCGCAACCGTGTGCTTGAAGTTGGCGATCACTCCATTCGGATCGTGCAGCGGTACGCACACGTGCGTTTCTCCGAGATAGGTGACACTGTAGAAGCCAAGCGGGGGCTGCTGGGCGAAATCGTGATGAACGATGCCCTGATGAGCGTCCGCGATCGCGCGTTCGACCTGTTCAATGTTGCGATACAAGAAATCCATCCGCCCCGCGTTCGTCATCATCCACGATCCGCCGTTCACCCACGCGCCCCAGCCATACAGTTCACTGACGGTTGGCGGCCCGATGACCGAAAGGTCGTTTGCGATGCTGCGAATAGTGGTGATATTGATCGGCCGAGATTCGGAATAATAGATCGCCAGATCAATATCAGAATTCGGCCGGTTTCGTCCACTCGCGAATGATCCGCCAAGCACGACTGCCCGAACGCCGTCGACCAATTTGAGCGCGTTCACCGCGCGATCGACGACCCGTCGCTGTTCCGCCGAGAGTTCGTCCAGAGGGTTTTTCATCGGCTATTGCAGCAACGGCGATTCCGCGCTTAGCTGCTGGCGAATTCGAGAGGTCTCCCGTCCCACCGCTTTTTCATCCGCGCCGCGATCGCGCAGCACGAGCTTTGCCAGTGCCACCGCGACTTCCGCTTCTTCGAACACGGCGGCGTCGGCGCCAGTTTGAATCAGTTCCTCGCGTTCGCCAACATATCGTCCGCGCACGAAGATCTTGATCTCTGGATTGATCAGCTTCACCGAAGCGATCAGTGGCCCGCGGTTCGCGGAATGCGGTAGCGTGATCACGACATATTTCGCGTTCGGCAATGCCTGGTACATCACTTCGATGTTGTACGCGTCGCCGTAGATAGCGGTACGGCCCTGCTTTGTCAGTGATTGAATCGTGTCGATGTTCAGGTCGACGACCACCGTCTCCAGCTCGCTGTCGCGAAGCAGCGAATCGACCGCGCGACCGACCGGGCCGTAACCGAGAATTACGGCGAGCGGCTTCTCTGATTTCTCGATCTTCTCGCACGCCGCCTGATTGATCTGTGTTTCACGGGCGGCGGACTTTCGATTCAGCAATCGCCAGACTTTTGGGAATCGCCGCAGCCAACGCTCTATTGGCGTTTCCAGTCGGAACAGGAGCGGGTTCACCGTGATCGAGACGAGCGCACAGGCGACCAGGAGGTTTCGCTGCGTATCGTCGATCAAACCATGTTGTCGGCCGAGCTCCGCGAGGATGAATGAGAATTCGCCGATCTGGGCCAAGCCCAGCGCGACGATTAGCGCGGTGCGCACCGGATATCCGATGATCGCGACGATGATCAGCGCCGCTAGCGGCTTGCCGAGCATGACGATCGCGAGACCGGAGGCGAGCAGCGCAGGATGATCGATCACGAATCTTGGGTTGAACAACATTCCAACCGAGGTGAAGAACAACACCGCGAACGCATCCCGCAGCGGCAGCGCATCCGCCGCCGCCTGCTGTGAGACCGGTGATTGTCCGACGACCATGCCGGCCAGGAACGCGCCAAGCGCCATCGATGCGCCGAACACGTAGCTCGAACCGGCGGCGATCGCGATCGCCATCACTAAAACCGTCAACGTGAACAACTCGCGCGAGCGGAGACGCGTGACCTGAATCATGATCCACGGGATCACGCGCGAGCCGGCCAGCAGCAGGATCGCGACGAGCGCGCCGAGTTTCAGCACCGCCATGAGCAATGCTTTGGCGAGGCTGAAGTCGACAACCGTCGTGTCGCCAGCGTTGATGGTGCTGGACGCGCCAAGCGCCGGGATCAGCACGAGCACCACCACGGTCATGATGTCTTCGACGATCAGCCAACCCACTGCGACGTGACCGTGCGCGCTGTCGATGAGTTTGTTGTCGGTTAGCACGCGGATGAGCACGACCGTGCTCGCGACCGCCATTGCCATGCCAAGCACCAGGCCGGATTTGACGGGCCAGCCGCAGCCGATCGCGATTGCGGCGCCAAGCAGCGTTGCGACCAGGCTTTGCCCGATCGCGCCGGGGACCGCGACGTCTTTCACCGCCAGCAGATCGCCAAGATGAAAGTGCAGTCCGACGCCGAACATGAGCAGGATCACACCCAGTTCCGCCAGTTGCGGCGCGAGATTCGTGTCGCCCTTGAACCCCGGCGTGTACGGGCCGATCACCACGCCGGCGAGCAGATAGCCGACGATGGGCGAGAGCTTCAGCTTGTGCGTGATGATGCCCAACACCCACGCCGTGGTGAACGCGGCAGCGATCGTCGTGATGAGCGGAAGATCGTGCATGTTAGATCGTCGGTCGGAGTGTCGGCCGCTCGCAAAAGTTCGTCAAGGCGGATTAGAATCTCATTCGTGCTTTCGCGCAGAAATTTATTCGCGAGCGTCGCGCTGTCGTTCACAATCATGGCGAGCGGATGTATGCGCATGGGCGAGCCGACGTCGGACGAACGCGCGCAATTGACGACGTGGAGCAAAGTCGTGTCGGATCAGGATCGCACCGACGTGCGCCGCGAGGCCGACACGCACACGGAGTGGATGGAACGAAAAAAGACGCAGTGGATGATCGGCGAATATCGATCGCGATACGAAAAGGCGCGTGCGAAACAAGCCCGTCGCGCCGCCGAAACTCGAAACGCCGCGACGCAGCGAGCGGCGGCGACTGCCCCAACCCAACCGTGACACGCTTACGGGATTCGCAGCAGCACCTTCCCCAGCGGACCCCGCTCTAGTCGTTTGAACGCATCATGCAATTGATCGAATGGGTGGATCGAATCCACCAATGGTCGAGCGCCGGATTGCTTAAGCAGGCGCTGCGCTTGCTCCCAAGCATGCCGCGTTTCCGCCGGCTCGTACGAATGAATCGCGATGCCGCCGATTCGCAATCGTCGGAAGAAAAGCGACGCCGTGTTGAACTCCGGCACCGCGCCGGCCAACCTTCCGACGACGGTGATTCGGCCGTTCATCGCCATCATGTCGAGCACGTCGTTGAACGGCTTTCCGCCGACGTTGTCGATCGCGAGGTTCACGCGGCGTTTGCCGAGCTGCTCTTTCGCTAACTTCTTCCAGTTCGGGTCGTTCGGATCGAACGCCATGTCCGCGCCGATCTCGCGGAGCTTTGTTGATTTTTCCGCATCGCGCGAGAGCCCAATCACCGTGTGACCCATAGCCTTGGCGAGCTGTACCGCAGCCGATCCCACGCCGCCGCTGGCGCCGGTGATCAGCACGACCGATAGCGCCGGCAGGTCGTCCCATTGCGTGATCGCCTGATAAGCCGTCTCGTAAACCAACGGCGCGGCAGCGGCCTGCTCGTCGGTCCAGCCGGCGGGGAGCGTTCCAAGCGTCTCAACATTCGCAACGATTCGTTCCGCGAATGTCCCAGGCAGATTGATTCCTGCCTGTCCGTGGATGATGTTTACTTTCTGTCCGTTCTTGAAATCCGTCACGTCCGGACCGAGCGCCCGGATCGTGCCAATGCCATCGCGCCCGAGAATATGCGGAAAAGCCTGAGGCTTGGCGGGGTACATGTTCTCCGCGAGATACCGATCAGCAGGGTTCAGTCCCGCAAATGTCAGATCGATCAACGCCTCGCCGGCACCGGGCGATGGATCCGGCACCTCGCCAAGATGAACCTTGTCGATTCCATCGCCCATACGATCGAGCAGCCATGCGCGCATGAAGCCTCCGCGATTATTCGCGCGTACAATTACCAATCAGATGCCCAAGAGCAACTCCTTCTACATCATCGACGGCCACGCGCACATTTATCGCGCTTACTTCGCGCCGTTCCGCGATCTGACTTCGCCGATCAATAACGAGCCGACGAAGGCGACGTACGTCTTCACGCAGATGCTGTTGAACCTGATCGAGCAGCGCAAGCCGGATTATCTGGCGATGGTGATCGACAGCGGCGATGAGACCGTGTTTCGCAAGGAATTCTTCCCGCAGTACAAAGCGAATCGCACACCGCCGCCGGATGATTTTCATCCGCAGGAACAGCGGATTTTGCAGATCGTGAAAGACGCGGGAGTGCCCATATATGCGAAGCCCGGATTCGAGGCGGATGATCTGATCGCCACGATGGCGCGCGAGTTGTGCGAGCAGGATTTCGAAGTTTACCTCGTGTCGAAGGACAAGGATCTTCGGCAACTGCTCACGCCTTGCGTGCATATGTATGACGTGCAGACGAACGAGGTGATCGACGAGCGAAAGCTGGAAGAAAAAGTCGGCTACGGCCCGCGCGAGGCGGTCGAAGTGCAGACGCTGATGGGCGACAACATCGACAACGTGCCGGGCATCCCCGGCGTCGGTGAAAAAACCGCCGCAAAGCTCATCAAAAAATACGGCACGGCCGACGCGGTCTTGAAACATCTGGACGAGCTGACGCCAAAGCTGCGCGAGAACTTCGAGAAGAATGCGGGAAATCTAGCGATGGCTCGGCGATTGGTCACGCTGAAGAGCGATGTGGACTTTGATTTCAGCGTCGAGGCGTGTCGATTTACCGGGTTGAACAACGAAGCGCTCAAGCCGCACTTCGAGCTGCTGGGATTTCGGAATCTGTTGTCGCGGCTCGGTGTGGAAGTTGATCAAGCGCCAAGCGCCGCTAAGCCTCAAGCGGCGGTGAAGCCGGCCGCGAAATATCAGCCGCTGGCGGCGAGCGAAAGTTTGTTTGGCGATGTGAGCGTGCCGCTCAGCGGCCACGCGACGCCGGCCGTCGAAGGTGGGCCGCAGACGTGTGCAGATTGCAAATACACTTTGATCGACACCGATGAGAAGTTCGCGGACTTTCTAGCGCAGTTGCATAAGGCGAAGCGGTTTGCGTTCGATACAGAAACCGATGCCCTCGGCGCGATGCAGGGCGGTTTGGTCGGCATGAGCTTCAGTTGGGAAGCGGGCGTCGGTTACTACGTGCCGGTGAAGGGGCCGGTCGGTTGCGAGATTCTTGATTGTGATCGCGTCCTACGCGAGGTCAAGCCGATTCTCGAAAACGCGAAGATCGAAAAAGTCGGCCACAATCTCAAGTACGACATTCAGGTGATGCGCCAGGCGGGCGTGCATGTTCGCGGCGTGGTGATGGACACGATGATGGCGGCGTTCCTGATCGACGCGGGACGGCTGCGATACAACATTAACGATCTCTCGCTTGAACTCCTCAACTTCCGCAAGATCGACACGGCCGAGCTGATCGGCAAGGGGAAAAAGCAGATCCGCATGGATCAGGTTGCGCTCGAACGCATCGCAACCTACGC
>JACMJD010000717.1 GCA_014380825.1 Phycisphaerae bacterium
ACCATACCGAATTGCCGCGTCGATGCAATACATTTTGTAGGTGTCGACCGATTATCCACAACTAATGGTGTCACTCGGTTGGCTCTGCAACCGAAGCAGTAGCACCGGCGGGCGCAATGTAACGCCGGACGATCAACATCGACGACGGGCATTCTCGCGCGATGCGTTCCGGTCGCCAGCCGAACAGGTGTGACTCCAAGCCCCATTCTTCAGCGACACCGATGATCACCAGATCAAAGCCGATCGATTCGCGCAGAACCGCCGCAACCGGTGAGTTGTCTTCGACGACCTTGAATTCCACCGGCATCGGCTGATTCGGATCGGCGAAGACGCGCTCCATCTCTGCCTTGGCGTCGAGCGTACGAACGTTCTCCGTCCGCATCGGCGGCACGACGTGAAGGATCGTGACGGCCGCCTTCCCGTTCTTGCCGATGCGACCGGCCAGCTCGATCGCCAGGCGATCGTGTCGCGAGCCCAGATACGGAACAAGAATCTTCTTGATGTCGGCGATGCCTCGATCAACCAGCACGGCCACGTTCGATTCGCACTGGCTGAGCACGCGATGAACCGTTCCGCCCAGGATGGTTTTGCCGAACACCGGTTTGTGGAAACCCATCAGCACAAGATCGACTCGCTTGGCGGCGGCGACCGCGCAGATGTCGTCGGCGGGATCGAGCGTGACGAAGCTGAGCGCTTCGACGACGGTGTTCCGTTGCGTCGCCTCGGCGAGCAGCGGGGCGAGCTCGATGCGCTGCGCCGCTTCAACCGCTTCGTCCAGTCCGCTGCGATACGCCTCGTGATCGACCGGCCGCCGCAGGTGCAGCGCCACGAGTCGGCCGGCATCGGCGCCGGAGCCGATCAACGTGGATGCGAGCTTCGCCATGATCTGCCCGCTTCGCGGCAGAGCAACCGAAACCAGGACCGAGAACGCGCGTCGGGCTTCGTCGGCCTTCGCTTTCACTTCATCCGCGCTGAACCGCGCGGCCGGGTAAATCCAATGCAGCACGGGGGTGGTCATCGCGGTGGTGACCAGCGCCATGATCACCATCATCGCAAACACCGCCGGCGTGATCACGCCTTCCTGCAGCCCGATGTTCAGGATGACCAGCTCCATCAACCCGCGGGTGTTCATCAGAGTGCCGACGGTGGCGGCCTCGCGCCAACTGAGCCCGCAGGCTCGGCCAGCGAGGGTCGAGCCGCCGAACTTTCCGGCGCAGGCGACCGCGATAATCAGCGCCGTGTAGAACCACATTTCCCGGTTGTCGATCAGCCCGATCTGCGTCCGCAATCCGGTGTACGCGAAGAAAATCGGCAGCAGGAAAACGACTGTGTAATCTTCGAGCTTGTCGCTGAGCGTGCGGACGAATTGCGTTCCCTTGGGCATGAGCGCGCCCATCAGGAACGCGCCGAACAACGCGTGAATGCCGATCGCTTCGGTCGTGAATGCGCTGGCGAGAATCAGCAGAAAAATCACCGCGACCAGGTTCTGACTCAGCCGGCCTTGCCGATCGTGGATCGTTTGAAGCTGCCGCAGAAACGGCCGCACGACGAAGAACATCAACGCGACGTAAACGACCGACAGTCCCGCGGTGAGCAGCCCGGGCATCAAACCGTTCGCGCGGGCGATACCGACGACGAACGCCAGGATGCACCAGGCGGTGACGTCATCGACGGCCGCGCACGTGATTGCCACGGCGCCGACCTTGGTCTTGTGCAGATTTCGCTCGGTCAGAATTCGCGCCAGCACCGGAAACGCGGTGATGCTCATGGCCGCGCCCATGAAGAGCGAGACCGAGGTGAACGTCATTCGCGGCGTGTCGTTGAACAGTTTCGTGTAAAGCACGAGCGTGAGCGCGGCGCCCAGAAGGAACGGCGCGATAATGCTGACATGGCTGACCACGACGGCCGTGTGACCGCGGTTCTTCAGCAGCTTTGGATCGAGTTCCAAACCGACGAGGAACAGGAAGAAGATCACGCCCACCTGGCTCAGCACGTTGAGGTAGGCGGTCGGATCGCTCGTCACTCCCGAGCCGGCGATCAGGTCGGGGCGGAAGATCTGCGCCCACAAATCCGGCGCGAGCCAGCCGAACAAGCTCGGCCCGAGCATGATGCCCGCAAGCATCTCGCCCATCACCTGTGGCTGATGCAGATAGCGAAACAGCATGCCGACGATCCGGCTCAATGCCAGGATCAGCACGATTTGCAGCAGCAGTGCCAGGATCAAACTAATGTGCATGGGTTGAAGGACGTGTCGCGGCAGGCGGTCCGGTTTGCGCTGGAGCGAGATTTTTCGTCTGCGATTCTTTCGCGGCGGGCGCGCGCGGATACGTTCGCGTGACGATTCGCGCGCTGTAGACGCGCCGGCCCTGATCCGGCGTTTCGATCGTCACTCGAAACACATTGGGTGACGGCGATGGATCGAACTCTACGGTCAAACCGGCGCCTTTCAATTCAATCTGCGGCCGGCTCGCGACGATCCGCAGATCAAGCTTTTTCCCAGCGATCATCATGCGCACGTATCGGCCGGATTGTTCGATTGTCGCGCGAATGGGTTCCTGCTTGCCGCGGCCTTCCGGCGCAAGTTCCCATTCGCCCGCCAGATCCGGCTGCGCCTGAAGCGTCGAGCCGAACACCAGCACCGCCCACATGCCGCCGGCGAACACCAGCAGCATGATCATGTACATCGCC
>JACMJD010000718.1 GCA_014380825.1 Phycisphaerae bacterium
GACCCGAGCCAGGCCAAATCCTTCGACGCGGGGCTGCCTCATCGCGCGCCCGCCTGTGCCGACGACGACGGGTTGAACCGTTGCATGATGCGCTCGATGCGCTGCCGCGCCGCGCTGAGCGCCTCCTGCGGCGGGGCAGATCCATACAGCGCCTTCTCAATCGCCGGCTCGTATTCCGCGAGATACTCATTCACGAACGCCACGCGCGGCATGTATGCGGCATGCGGAATCTGTTTCGCGAATTCGCGCTGGGCGGTCATCGATTGGAACCGCTCGGAGTTTCGCAGCGATTTCCGCACCGGCACTTGCCCCCCCTCGGCCCAATCGAGCGAATGATCGGACAGATACTTCACGAATCGCTGCGCCGCCTCCAGCTCGCGGCCGGTGAGATCCGACCGCACGCAAAGGTTGTGCGAGTTGCACCACGCCGCCGGTTGGGCACCAAGTTGCGGAACGGGTGCGGCGCCCCAATCCAGATCGGTTTGCCGTTTCAGCTCCGGCAACATGTAGATGCCTTCGAACACCATGCCGACTTTTCCCTGGCGAAACCCGATGAACGCGTTGATCGCCGCGGGCGAGGGCGTGACTTTCAGCTTGTAGATCAAATCGACCGCAAATTGCAGCGCCGCCACGCACGCGGGCAAATCGATCGTGCAATGCGTTCCGTCCGGCGAGAAAATATCACCACCCCATTGGCGGAACAGCGTGTAGATGTTCGTCCGCTGCCACGTGAAGACGAATCCCCACTGATTTTCTTTCGTCAGCCGCTTGCACGCATCGAGGAACTCCGCGCGACTCGTCGGCGGTTTCTCGATGCCGGCTTCTTTGAACAGCGTCCGGTTGTAAAACATTCCAAGAAGATGCACATCGAGCGGGATCGCATAATGCTTGCCATCAAACTCCACGGCTCGCCAGACGTTTTCGTCGAAGTCGCGGGAATCGATGGCGATGTCATCGCTTTCACGCAGGAATCCGGCGCTGCGAAACCGCGGGATCGAATCGGTATGAATCACGAACACTTCCGGCGCGCGTTTTCCCAGCGCCGCGACGAACAGCTTGTTGTAATACGTCCCCCATTCCATCCGCTGCATCATCACGTGTACATCCGGATTGGCGGCGTTGAATTGCTTGACGATCGCGAGCATCGTTCGCCCGTCCGGGCCGGTGAAGCCGTTCCAGAAGCGGAGCTCGACGGGGCGAGGCGTATTGCTTGATTCGGCTCGATCGCAACTGATCAGGCACGCGATTGCGATGATCAGGGCAAGTCGAAGGCAGATGAGTATTCTAAGCATTCGCGGGCGTGAGCTTAGGACGACGCGACATGGCCGCCAATCAAAAGACGGCGGCGCGCCAGCAAGACGCGCCGCCGCCTCGGAGGGAGGAAAAAAGCTTAGATCGTTTTTGCGGCGCGACGACGACGTCTGCTTGCCGCTAAAGCGGCTAGCCCGCCGAAGACCAGCGTGCTGGTCGGTTCCGGCACCGATGCCAGGAATCCGGCGGCGTATTGTTCGCCGAACTGCCCGAGGTGATCCATGACCAGTTGCAACGAAGGCTCGTCCATCCCAGCGTCACTGCGATCGCTGCCGTCGAGGTAGCTCATCGCGCGACGTAGCGTTCCAGACTGCGTATTGAACGCTTGGTCGATCAGGCTGTAGTCGTCGAAGTCGACGATGCCGTTGTAGTCGACGTCGCCGTTCGCCCAGCCGGTGCGGTTGTTGTTGAAGCCGGCGTCGATGCGCGAGTAGTC
>JACMJD010000719.1 GCA_014380825.1 Phycisphaerae bacterium
CGATGTTGTCGTAGATCGACATCGGAAACGGCGTCGGCTTCTGAAAAATCATACCGATCTTGGCGCGGATCAGCGCCACGTCTTCCCTCGAAGTCAGGATATTCTCGCCGTCAACGTTGACCTCGCCTTCGGCGCGCTGCTCCGGATACAGCTCATACATGCGGTTGAACACGCGCAACAAGGTCGATTTTCCGCACCCCGAAGGACCAATGAACGCCGTCACCTTCTTCTCGGCAATCTGCAGATTGATGTTCTTCAACGCCTGGAACTTGCCGTAGTAAAAGTTGAGGCTGCGCACGTCCATTTTGACGCGCTCGTTGGCGAGCTTGCCGCTGGCGAACCCTGACGTCGCCACTGCCTGCATCGCCGGGGTGGCTGCCGTTATCCTGTTGGTTGTGGTCGGTGTCGGTGCCGTCACGCCTGCCATTGGACCTCTTCTCTAGTATTTTTGTCGGAACAGCACGCGCGCGAGAATATTCAACGCAAGCACGCCGATCGTGATCAGGAACACACCGGCCCATGCCATCTGCTGCCAGTTGGCAAACGGGCTCAAGGCGAACTTGAAGATCGTGACCGGCAAATTGGCCATCGGATCCTTCAGGTCGACGCTGAAGAACTGATTCGACAGCGCGGTAAACAGCAACGGCGCGGTTTCGCCGGCGATGCGCGCCAGAGCGAGCAACACGCCCGTCACGACGCCCGCACGCGCGGCCTTCAGCGTCACGCGCAAGATCATCACGCGCTTGGACGAACCCAGCGCAACGGCCGCTTCGCGCAGCGAGTTCGGAATCAGTTGCAGCATGTTCTCGGTCGTACGGACCACGACGGGAATGACGATCAACGCCAAAGCGACGACGCCGGCATAGCCGGAGAACGATCGCGTGTTCGCCACGATGATCGTGTAGACGAACAAGCCGATCACGATCGAGGGTGCAGACAGCAAAATATCGTTGATAAATCGGGTGGCGCGTCCAAGCCCGGTGCGCTGACCGTACTCGGCCAGATAAACGCCGGCCAGAATCCCAATCGGCGTGCCCACCGCGGTCGCGGACAACACCATGATCAGCGAGCCGACGATCGCGTTAGCCAGCCCTCCGCCTTCGGAGTTTGGCGGCGGCGTCGATTCGGTGAGCGTGGCAAATCCGATCCCCTGCACGCCGAGGATGAGGACGTCCCACAGGATCCAGATCAGCCAGACAAGGCCAAAGGCCATCGCGATTAAGGAAAGTGCGAGCGCGACGCCATTTTTCAGCTTGCGGCGCCGATGCAGCGGCAGCCGATAGTCGCCGCGCGAGAGCTGAACCGGAACGGCGCTCATGTCCGCGTGCCCTCTTTACGGCGCATCTGCATCAGCAGCAGTTTCGACAGCGAAAGCACGACGAATGTAATGAAGAACAGAATCAGGCCCAGATAGATAAGCGACGCTTCGTGCAAGCCGGGCGTGGCTTCCGCAAACTCATTGGCAAGCGCCGAGGTGATCGAATTGGCGGCCTCGAAAAGAGACAAGGTGTCGAGTTGGTTAAAGTTGCCGATCACGAACGTCACCGCCATCGTCTCGCCGAGTGCGCGGCCGAGCCCGAGCATGATGCCGCCGACCACTCCGGCCTTGGTAAACGGCAGCACCACTTTCCACACGACTTCCCAAGTCGTCGAACCGAGGCCGTAGGCAGATTCTTTCAACAGCGCCGGCGTCACCTCGAACACGTCCCGCATCACGGCTGCAATGAACGGAATCATCATGATCGCAAGGATGATGCCGGCCGACAGAATGCCGATGCCCACCGGCGGGCCCGACACCAGGCCGCTGACAAGCGGTACGTTGCCGAACGCCGCCTGCAACGGCTGCTGCACAAAGCGCGCGAGGATCGGCGCGAATACGAACAGCCCCCACATGCCATAAACGATCGACGGAATCGCCGCGAGCAATTCAATCGCGGTGCCGAGCGGTCGTTTCAGCCACTTGGGGGAAAGCTCGGTCAAAAACAGCGCGATGCCGAAGCTAACCGGGACCGCGATGATCAACGCGATGATCGACGTCGCGATCGTGCCGTAGATCATTACCAGACCGCCGAACTTGTTCTGCACCGGATCCCACTCGGCGGTCCACAAAAACGCCGGGCCGAATTCGCGAATCGACGGCCATGCGCCGATCACGAGCGAAACGATGATGGCGATCAGCAGCGATAGCGTGATGACCGCCGCCAGGCGGGTCACATTGGCAAAGACAACATCGCCGAATCGTCCAGACGGGCGCA
>JACMJD010000720.1 GCA_014380825.1 Phycisphaerae bacterium
AAGTTCAGCTCGTCACCGCGTGGCTCGCGCAGGGCTGGCTCGAAGGCACCCGCGGAAAATGGCGCCAGGATCCGGCGCTGTCCGGCGGCGGGCAGATGTACGACAGCGGCGCGCACACGCTCAACGCGATGATGTGGCTGATGAACGATCCGGTCGTCGAGTGCGCCTGCTTCTACGATAAGTGCGGATCACCCGTTGACATCAACGGCGTGGCGATCGTGAAGTTCCAGAACGGCGCGATGGGCAGCGTGACGATCGGCGGAAACTGTCCGCCCTTCAAATGCGAGATCGCGATCCAGACCGACAAGCTGCTGATCACCACGGACCAATACGGCGGAAAGCTGGAGATTCAAGCGCAGGGCAAACGCGTCTATCCGCACGTCGAACAAGCGATGGACAACGCCGCGGCGGGCACTCCGCACCTGAATTTCGTCAACGCATTGAAGGGCACCGAACCGCTGCGAGCACCTGTTCGGTACGGCGTGTTGCTGAGCGCGCTGATGGATGCGCTGTATGAATCGGCTGACACGGGCAAAGTCGTAATGGTTAAGCCGGTGCCGAAGGAATAAGAATGTTGTCCACGAATGGACACGAATGTTCACGAATCAGAAGTTAAATCATTCGTGTTGATTCGTGTTCATTCGTGGATAAATCTCTTCTATGTTTCCGAAAGAATTCTTCCGCGATTTGCCGACCCTCCGCACCTCGCGGCTGATCTTGCGGAAGCTCACGCTTGACGATGCACGCGACATGTTCGCGTATGCCTCCAATCCACTGATGACGCGCTTCACGACCTGGGAGGCGCACAAATCGATCGACGATTCGCGCGCGTTTCTCACACAAGCCGTCGGAAAGTATGAACGCGGCGAAGCGATGGATTACGGCGTTGTCGCCGCGGCCAATAATCAGCTCATCGGCACCTGCGGGATCGTGAACTATTCCGAGCCACATCAGCGGGGCGATCTGGGTTACGGAATCGCCGTCCCGTATTGGAGCAAAGGCCACATGACGGAAGCCGCGCGGGCGGCCGTTGACATGGCGTTTCGCATGCTGCCGATGAATCGCCTCCAGAGTTGTTGCAACGTGAACAACGTCGGCTCGGCCCGCGTGATGGAAAAGCTGGGCATGACGTTCGAGGGCACGTTTCGCCAATACTTCAAATTCCGCGGCGAATCGCACGACGTGCGTTGGTATTCGCTGCTCCGCAGTGAATGGGAAGCGCAAACCGCGGCGGGCCGTATCATGTAACGCATGCCAACCAACAGACATTTCTCCGTGATGGCCGCCGCGCTCGGGGACGACGCACGACAGGCGATCGCAACTTCCCGCTCGATGGGCTTCGACGGACTCCTATTTGACGCCCATTCGCAGCAACTGAATTTATCCGACCTTTCTGGCACCGGCCGACGGGAGTTTACGCACATATTGAAGTCGAACGGGCAGACGCCAGTAGCCATTCGCGCGGACATCGGCCCGAAAGGTTTCGGACCCGGCGCGGATCTGGATCGATTGCTATCCGGTCTCGATCGCGTGCTTCAGGTCGCGCGCGATCTGAACGCCGGCGCCGTGACCATCGATCTGGGCCCGTTGCCCGAACCGGTCGAGCCGGTGAAACCGAAGTCGAGGATTACGCCCGAGCAGGCAGGAATCATCTTGATCCCAGGACCGCGCGATATTCCGACCGACGCGAAAACGCAAGCGGCGCCGACAGGGCGTCCTGCCGACCCCGCGTTCATCGCGCACGTCGACGGCGCGTTGCAGGTGCTGTGCGAGATCGCCGAGCGATATCAGGTTCAGGTCGCGCTGCGCTCATCGCTCAGCGGATTCGCATCGGTCGATCGCGCGATGAACAGTGTGCGTTGCCCGTGGTTCGGCATCAATCTCGATCCAGTCGCGATCCTGCATGATCGTTGGAGCGTCGACGAGATCTTCTCTCGCTTCGGCAACTCGATCCTGCAAGTGCTGGCCCGCGATGCGATCCGCGGCGACGGCGGTCGAACCAAGCCGATGCCCGTGAGCGAAGGCAACGTCGAGTGGGACAAACTGCTCGCCGCGCTGGATGCGGCGGCGTATCGCGGGTGGATCACGTTTGATCCGAGCGATCTGCCCAACCCGATCGACGCGCTGCGCACCGGATTGGCTCGACTCAAATCGTAAAAGGGAAATCTCATGTCGCAGCTCATGTTGATCGCGCTCGTCATCGCACTGGTCATCTGCATGCCCGCGATCGCGCAGAACAACGACGATGAATCACTCGCCGGAATCGGGATGGCGTTCGATCGCTCGCCGGAACGCTACGTGCGCGTCGGCGGCGTGTTGCCCGATGGACCGGCGAAGCGCGCGGGGATCGCTGCGGGCGATCTGATCGCAGCGATCGACGGCGCAGACGTTCGAACGCTCAGCGATGATCAAATCCCTCAAAAGATTCGCGGACAGAAAGACACCGAGGTGACCCTCGTCGTCTTCACGCCCGGCCAACAGGATTGGCGCGAGGTGAAAGTTCGTCGCGCGATGATTCCGCCGCGCGGACAGCAGCAACAGGCAGTGCCTCCGCCGCCACCGCAGCGGCAACAACCGCAGCAACCCCGGCAAGCCGCCGCGCCGCAGACAACCGGCGTGCAGAAGTTCTCGCTCATGACGGTGAAGGATCCCGGCGTGAACGACATCGTCGCGCTGAACGTCATGGTCCCGCAGGGCTGGCAGATGCAGGGGCGGGTCATCTGGATGCCGGAGTATTCGGTCGCGTCGAATCTTCAGCTGGTCGTGAGCGATCCGAAGAGTGGCTTCTCAATCCAATGGCTGCCGACGCAGAGCTTCACGTTTGTACCCAACCCGCCAGTCGCGATGCAGCCGGGCACGAATTATATGGGTCGGATCTTCGCGCAGCCGATCGGTGATCCGGCGCAGTTCGTCCAATGGTTTTACGCACAGACCTTGCCGCATCTGCGGAACGCGAAGTTCGTGGCGGGTGAAGATTTTGCGAACCAGGCGAAATACTACCAGGCGCAGATGACCACGCAGG
>JACMJD010000721.1 GCA_014380825.1 Phycisphaerae bacterium
CTGTCGCGCGCCACTTGCGTGATCAACATGCCTTCTTCATCAATCATCCCGTACTTTTGTGCGGCCATCGGTGTGAGCTCTTCGACGGTCACGCCAAGCCGCTCCCGCGCCTGCACGATCGCATCGGGCGTTGGCACATTGCGTGGCGTGAGTTCGATCTTCTTCCCGCCTGCGAGCGCGATGCTGAACGTCTCGTTCTCTTTCTGCGACAGGAGCAACGCATACGCGTCCACGATGTCGTGCGGCTTGGCGCCGGCGATCGATTCGATCGGCGTATTGTCGTCCGCGCGAACGACGGTCGCGTGTACCGTCGACGGCGCCGAAACCTTTCGTTGTTCCTTTAACTTGATGGGCAGATCGAGCTTTGTCGCCTGCGATGGATTCATCAATTCCGGAATCAGATCGCGCAGCGTGTTCACCTGGATCGCGAAGCCGATGTTCTGCGCGTCGCCGCGGATCGCGGTGTTGATGCCGATGACCTGGCCATACGCATTGAGCAACGGGCCGCCGCTGTTGCCGGGGTTGATGGCGGCGTCGGTTTGAATCAGGTCGCCGAGCAGGACCTGCTCATTCTGGCCTTTGAGATCGCGATGCAGAGCCGAGACGATCCCGACGCTCACGCTGTGACTGAAGCCCAGCGGATTGCCTACCGCGATCACCGGCTCGCCGACCAGCAGATCACTGCTGTCGCCTAGCTCGAGTGTGGGCAGGCGCTTGTCCGTCTGGATTTTCAGAATGGCAATGTCCGCTTCCGGATCGCTGCTGATCAAATCCGCCGGCAGCTTGCGGCCATCAAGCAGCTCGACTTCGATCTGGCGCGCGCGGTCGATCACGTGATTGTTGGTGACGATGTAGCCGGCGTGATGAACGATAAACCCGCTGCCGAGCGAACCGGCTTCAAACCTTCGCTGCTGTCCGAAGTCGAACTGGTCGAACATCGGATTGCCGGTTGGATTGAATCGCTGGCTGACGATCTTCCGCGTCGAGATGTAAACGACCGCGTCCTTCGTCCGCTCGGCCACGTCCACCGCGATGGTGCGGCGCAGGTTGACCGATTCCGGCGGCGCGGCGCCAAGCTTGGCTGGCGGGATCATCAGGACAGCGGCCAGCAGATACGGCAGTTTCATTCGCATAACGCTCCAATTAACTACCACGGTTGCACGATCCGTCAACGTCGTTACCGTGAATGGCAATTCACACACGCGCCAGGAGGCTTTCCAATGGCATTCACACTTCAGATCGGACAAAAGGCGCCGGACTTCGATCTGCCCGGTGTAGACGGGAAGAACTATTCGTTGGCCAGCTTCAAGGACGCCAAGCTGCTGGTTGTCGTCTTCTCCTGCAATCATTGTCCGTATGTGGTCGGCAGCGAAGATCGCCTGAGCCGATTCTATGCCGACTTCACATCGCGCGGCGTGGCGATGGTTGCGATCAATTCCAACGAAACCGAAGGCCATCCCACCGATTCACTCGAACACATGAAGCTCCGCGCTAAGGAGAAGGGCTTCAGGTTTACGTACGTCCGCGATGACAGTCAGGATACCGCGCGGGCGTTCGGCGCTCTCCGCACGCCGCATTTCTACTTGTTCGATCAGGATCGCAATCTCCGTTACACGGGCCGAATGGACGACAACCCGCGCACGCCCGGCGCGGAACAGACGCATGAGCTTCGCGACGCGGTCGAAGCCTTGCTCGCGGGCCGCAAGCCCGCGATCGAGCTCACCAACCCCATCGGCTGCAACGTGAAGTGGAAGGGCAAAGAGCGCCATTGGATGCCGCCCGAGGCGTGTGATTTGGTCTAGGAAGGCCCCAGCCTCAGCCACCGATGGGGCACCGAGGAACAGCGATAAGAAGTAGCTCCAAAAACTCCGTGGCCAACTCTTCGGCGAAGAAGGCGAGAAGCTGAATGGCGGCTTCACGTTTTCTCCCCAATCGGTCCGTCGCGAACCATCCGATCCTTGATGCCCGCGCGCGGGGGATTACACTCGCGGGCATGCCATCACAGCAAACGATCAACGTCTGTCTCATCGGCCAGAAGTTCATGGGCCGCACGCACAGCAATGCGTTCTCACAGGTCGGGAAATTCTTTGACGTGCCGATCCTGCCGGTAATGCGCACGATCGCCGGGCGGAACAAGGCGGAGCTGGAAGAATTCAGAACGCGCTGGGGCTGGCAGCACGCGACCACCGATTGGCGCAAGGCCGTCACCGATCCGGAGATCGGGCTGGTCGACATCGGCACGCCAAATCATCTGCACAAGGAGATGTCGATCGCCGCGCTGGAGGCGGGCAAGCACGTCGCGTGCGAGAAGCCGCTGGCGGGGACGTTGTCGGATGCGCGCGAGATGCGCGATGCAGCGAAGAAGGCGAAGAAGAGCAAGACGTTCGTCTGGTACAACTATCGCCGCGTGCCGGCGGTGGCGCTGGCGTATCAGTTGGTGAAGGAAGGAAAGCTCGGCCGGATCTTCCATATCCGCGCGTTCTATCTCCAGGATTGGGGCGGCCCGGGTGTGCCGCTGTTGTGGCGATTTCAAAAGAAGTTCGCCGGCTCGGGCGCGCATGGCGACCTGAGCGCGCACATCATCGACATGGCTCGGTTCATCACCGGCGATGAGATTACCGAAGTCGTCGGATCGATCGCCGAGACTTTCATCAAGGAACGCGCGATCGTCGAAGATGGTCCCAAGGGCGGCATCGCCGGCGGAACCGCGGGCGGGAAAAAGATGGGGAAGAGCGACGTGGACGATGCCGTGCTGTTCCTCGCGCGGTTCAAGGCCGGCGCGGTCGCATCATTCGAAGCGAGTCGCCTTGCAACCGGAAATCAAAACAAGAATGGCCTGGAGATCAACGGCGAGAAGGGCTCGATCAAGTTCAACTTCGAGGACATGAATTACCTCGAATATTACGATGCTACCGCGCCGCGCAAGGTGCAAGGCTGGACCAAGATCATGGTCACGCACGGCGGCGACCACCCGTACGTCGGCAACTGGTGGCCGGACGCGCATATCATTGGGTACGAGCATGGCTTCATCAATCAGACTGCGGACATGCTGAATGCGCTAAGCGGCAAGCCGCCGGTCGTGCCGCTGCCGGATTTTGAAGATGCGTACAAGACGCAACAGGTGCTGGAAGCGGCCATCGTCAGCGCGAACGAGCAGCGCGCGGTGAAGATCGCGGAGATGAAATGAGGAGTTCTTGAACCGCAGATGAACACGGATGAACGGAGATTGAAATGCGCATTGTCCACGAATGAACACGAATGAACGCGAATAAGTACAATTCCCTTTTTGCTCATTCATGAACACTCGTGTTCATTCGTGGATCATTGATTTGCTTTTCAATCCGCGTTCATCTGCGTCCATCTGCGGTTAAATAATGTATGTCCTGGGCCTCGTTGTGCGAAAAGTCCGAGCTGGTTGAAGGCGAAGGCAAATACGTCGAGATCGACGGATTTCAGCTCGCGGTCTATCTGCATAACGGCCTGGTCTTCGTGATGGACAACTACTGTCCCCACGCCGGCGGAAATCTCGCGGGCGGATTCATCGAAGAAGGTTGCGCGGTGTGTCCGTGGCACAATTGGGCGTTTCATCTGGAGAATGGTGAACTACGCGATGTGCCGGGCGTGAAGGTGCGGACGTATAAGACTCGCCTGCATGAGTACGACGGGAAGCAACTGGTGCAGGCAGAGTTACCAACTTATTAGTACCACAAGTTTCCAACCCGTGGCCGTGCATACTTGCACGGATCTCGCGGAGTCCGCGAGGCACGGGTTCTGAAAACCCGTGCTACGGGTGAGCGCCCAAGTCCTTCAGTATGGCGCGCGCGATTTCCATTCGTGCTGGACCGAACAGATCTCGATTCGGTTTCTCCGCAACGATATTCATCGCGAAGACGTATACATCGCCGTTCGATCGTTCCACCCACCCCACCCACCATCCGACTTCTTCTGTCGGCCGAAGCGCCCAGCCGGTTTTGGCGCGCAGGACATAGTCCGGCGTCTGTTCGCTGATCATGATCCGCTTCACGATGTCCATCGATCGCTGCGAAAACGGAAGCTCGTTGCGATATAGCCGCGTGAGAACATCGACCTGCTGCCGCGCGGAGATTCGCATCTCGCCGTCGAGCCAGAACGTGTCGATCTTTGGACCGATCTTGCGATTTCCATAGCCGACCTTGTCGATGTAGCTCTGCATCCGCTCCTGGCCGACGCGATGGGCGATTTCCTGGTAGAACCAGACGACGGAGTTCTTGAACGCGCTTCGCATGTGGTGGTCGCGATCCAGCGCCTCGCGCTCCCGCTTCACGCCGTCCCACTTGAAGACTTCGCGCTCGTCCTTCACCGCGCCGGTTTCCAAGGCCACCAGCGAATTGAAGATCTTGAACGTGGAGGCCGGTAACACCGGACGCTCGGTATTTGGCCCGTTTACCGTAATGAATTGGTCACGCGTCAGATCGTATACAATCATGCCGCCGTCGAAGTTGGCATCGCGGAAGTGATGTTGCAGATCAGCCCGTTCAGTCGTGTTCGAGGTAAGCAGAAGCGCAGTCATGAACAGGTGAGCCAGGTGTGTCACGCGGAGCCTCCTTGCCAATTGGCGCGCCACGATACCGCAGTGCGAAAATCACTTCAACGCGAAGGTGAAACCGCCGATAAGAAGGTTACTTGGATCAGCCCGATATCAGTCTGATAATTCCGACGCTCAACGAGGCGGAGAACCTTCCGCCGTTGCTTGCGCGCATCGCCGCTGCGCTGAACGGGCGGGCGTATGAAGTGATCGTGGTCGACGACAACAGCCGCGACAACACCAAAGAGGTGTCCGCAAGTCTGGCGACCCAATATCCGTTGAAGCTGATCGTCCGCGAGCAGCCCAAAGATGGGCTCGGCGGGGCGGTGCTGCATGGCATGCGGCTGTCGCGCGGGAAGTATCTAGTGGTGATGGATGCGGATCTTCAGCATCCGCCTGAGAAACTTCCCGAGCTGCTCGCGCCGCTGGAAAACCAGAACGGCACCGATTTCGTCGTCGGCTCGCGTCACGTGCCCGGCGCGTCCACCGGCGAACGGTGGGGCGTGATGCGCAAGATCAACTCCGACGTCGCGACACTGCTGGCCCGTCCGTTTGCGGGCGCGACACGCGATCCGATGAGCGGGTTTTTCGCGATGCGCCGCGACACGTTTGAGGGCGCGCAGCGGCTCACTCCGCTGGGCTACAAGATCGGCCTGGAGTTGATGTGCAAGTGCCGCGTGAACCATGTGAAGGAAGTGCCGATCCACTTCGCCGAGCGCACGCGCGGCGAATCGAAGCTGTCATTACGCGAGCAGTTTCGATATCTCGAACATCTCAGCCGGTTGTACGACTTTTGTTTTCCGCGGCTCTCGCCGATCGCGAAGTTCCTGATCGTGCTGATCATCAGCATGCTGGTGAGCTTCGGCGTGTTCGAGTTGCTGCTGTACAACGGCGGCGGACCACGATGGTCGCCGATTCTGGCATATCCCGGCGCGATCGTGGTGACGGCGGTGTTTCATCGTCGGTACATCCGCACGCAGCGCGAATTCATCCGTTCGCCGCGCCCATGGTTTGACTTCTTTTTTGTTGCCGCGATGGAGTGGGCCGTGTGCGCTATCACGAGCCTGTGGCTATCCGCTCGCGCACAAGAGGCCAGTGCCGTCGAAATCTTCATCATCTGTTTCGGCATGGCGACGATCGCGAGATACGTGCTCCGGAAGGAACTGATGCAGGATGTGCGCGGACTTCGCAGGCAAGATCGAGTCGGCGACATTTCTTAGAGATCGCTCTCCCGGCTGACTGCTCCTTTGCATTCCAGCCAAGACGCGGATAATGCCGTCGCACTGATGCGGCGAAACTCCTCGACGATCCTGATCGCGATCCTTACGTTCTCGGCGCTCTCGCTCGCCGTCTCGATCACATCGGAAGGATTTCTCGAGGCGGACGGTTGTACGCACTACATGTACGCGAAGTTCGCGTTCGCCGAGCCGCATTACCTGATCAACATCTGGGGCCGGCCGGTTTGCACGGCGTTGTACGCGCTGCCCGCGCAGATCGGCGGACGCTTCGCCGTGCGATGCACGAGCCTGCTGCTGGCGATCGCGCTGTCGTTTGTGTCCTACGGGATCGCACGCAAGCTGAATGTTCGTCGACCCGAGCTGGCGCTGACCTTCACGCTTGCGCAGCCGCTGGTGTTTCTACATTCATTCGCCGAGCTGACCGAACTGCCGTTCGCGCTGTTGCTTGGTTTGGCGTTCCTCGCATATCTGAACAAGCGCTGGCTGGCGTTCGCGATCTTCGCGTCGATCCTGCCGCTTTCGCGACCGGAAGGATTCGGATTCATCGCGCTGGCGGCGATCGCGCTTCTCGGACGAAATCGCTGGTGGTGGCTCTTCATCCTGCCGGCGCCAATCCTAATTTGGAGTTACTTCGGCTGGCGCGAATACGCCTCGCCCGTTGCGTATCCGTGGTATCTCTGGCTGGTGAACAACTGGCCCTACGCGGACAAGAGCACGTACACGCCGGGCAGCATCGCGCACTTCGCGATGCTTCTGCCGGCGGTGGTTTCACCGTTGATCTTCCCGGCGATGTTGATCGGCATCTGGCGAAGCATCAGCGCGAAATTGATCGACCTGAAGTTGGTCGCAGCCATCCCGCTGCTCATCCTCATCGGCCACAGCGTGCTGTACGCCACCGGTCGGATGGCCAGCAGCGGGGAGGTGCGATACATGCTGATCGTCGCGCCGTTCTGGGCGGTGCTCGCGGCGATCGGCTGGCACCGATTGTTTGCAGGACGTTTTCGCCGATTCGAACTGCGCGCCGCGCTGATCGCCGCGATCCTTCCGTGCTTCGTGAACCTGATATATCAAGTGCTGCCGCTCGTGTATCAGGACGACTGGCTGCGCGCCGCCGACGCCGTGCGATGGATGCAGACGTCGAAGTTCGCCAAATCGCATCCGCGCGTGCAGGCGGCGCATCCGGGCGTTTACTATTTGATGGGCATCAGCCCGACCGACAAATATCAATCGACGGAATGGCGACTCGACCTGATCGAACACCCGCGGCCCGGAACGATCCTGCTGTGGGACTGGGTCTACGGCACGCACAACTCTGACCGCCTGCGGATCATCGACCCCGAAGAAATCATCAAGGCCGGATGGATCCCAGTCCATGTGCCGCGCATCGAAGATGGCTGGACGAATCGCCAGAGCACGTGGCTGGTGTTCGTCAGCCCGGAGCCGGCCGGAGATGCGCGAGCAATTCCGCATTCCCCTTAGCGCCGCGGATCGGACTATCCGTAATCGCCATGACTTCAAAACCCGCCATGGCGATATCCGACTTCGTGTGCTCGACGACACTGGTCAATGACTCCGCCGGCAACACGCCACCGCGCAGAAGTTTGGGATCGGCCTCGTAGTGTGGCTTGATCAGAGTGATGACTGATCCGCCCGGCGCCAGTACGCGCTTGGCCGAAGGCAGGATGATCCGCTGCCTTGTCCACGCCACATCTATCGTGACGAACTGCGGTGATTCAGGCAGCTCGACGTGAATGGCGTTCGTCCGTTCCAACACTACCACGCGCGGATCGTTGCGCAGCTTCCATTCGAGCACGCCGTAGCCCGTGTCGATCGCGTATACCTTGGCCGCGCCGCGCTGAAGCACGCAATCGACGAACCCGCCGGTGTTTGAGCCGAAGTCGGCGCAGACCGAACCGGTTACGTCGATGCCAAACGTCGTCAACGCGTGATCGAGCTTTTGTCCGGCGCGGGAGACGAACTCGGGCATGGTTGTGAGCTTACCTTTCGCTCGCTGGTTTTGTATCTTCCGCTGCATGCAAACTCGACAGCTCGGAAAATCGGATCTGCACGTTACGCCCGTCATCTTCGGCGCCTGGGCGATTGGCGGATGGATGTGGGGCGGGAACGACGAGGCCGACTCGATCGAGGCGATTCGCGCGGCCTTGGACAACGGCATCAACACGATCGACACGGCCGCGATTTACGGGTTCGGTTACAGCGAAGAGCTGGTCGCCAAGGCGATCAAAGGGCGCGATCGCGGCA
>JACMJD010000722.1 GCA_014380825.1 Phycisphaerae bacterium
AACGTCCCCAGCCAGCCGATGCCCGTGTCCCACGCCCAGTTCTTTAGCGACTGCGCCACGAACCCTGATGCCAACCCGCCCGCGCACCCGGCCAAGTTGATGATGACGCTATTCACGGCGACGTAGCTGGTTCCCGGCGCACCGTGTTCATCTGATCCGGAAAACTCCAGCACGAGGTTGAAGTTCGCTACTTCCACCCCCGCCCACAGCGCCGCACCCGCGGCGGCGAGCGCGTAGCCGATCCACAATGCTGTTGCGTGGTTTGATCCGTTCATCAAACACCATCCGAACGCGACCGGCACCAGCGCCAGCGCCGAGATCGCCAGCACCGGCCTCTTGCCGAATCGGTCGACAGCCACGCCCCAGGCGGGCAATGTGACGAGCTGCGCCAGCATCGGCGCGATCAGCAGCATCATCTGCGTCGAACGGTTACTGATGTGCAGCTTCTCGATCAAAAACAGCGTGAGAAATTGCCCCATGAAACTCACGGCGAACGTCAGCGTCGCGACGAATCCGCCGAACCACAGGAACGATCGGTTCTTCAGCGGCTGCGCGAACGACTTGAACAACGACGTTCGCGGATGCGGCTGAGCGGGAATCTCATCCACCCAATGAAACATCGCAATGTCGACGATCCCAAACACGGCCGAACACAAAAAGATGACTGCACACCACGTGAGCGTGACGAATGAAGCGTTGGATGCCTGCGTCACCTCCGGCCGGTCGAGCAGCCAGCCGGCGATCCATGCAGCGGGGATCGCGCTCAGGATGCCCCACTGCCTTCGCCGGCTGAAGTATTTCCCGCGCACGCGCTCGGGCACCAGATCCGCCATCCAGCTCACCCACGCGGGCGAACCGATCGCCGACACCGCGTGCATGATGAAAATCAGCCACAGCGAAAGCACCAGCGCCGCCGGCGCTGCGGAGGCGCCGCGCGAATGGATCATCCAAAGCGGCGCCAGCGCGATCGGAAGCCACAGGATCCGCTGCGCGTATAAGCCCCACAGGAAAATCTTCTTGCGCTTGCCCGTTCGATCGATCAGCACGCTGGCCGGCAGCGATAAAAGTGATGCGATGAACGGCAGCGCCGCGAGCAGGCCAAACTGGAAATTGGATGCGCCCAGCGATCGGGCGAACTGAGTGAGCGGCGCGCCGCTGGTGGCGGTCATCCAGACGCTGCCGAACACCCACGCCAGCGTCACCAAACTCATCGCGCGATAAGGCGATCGTCGCCTGCGAGCAGGACCGTCGCCGCCGATCCGTGGCGGATCTTCTATTAATCGTGACATCCGGTCAGCCCTTTAAGCCACCACCGCGCGACCGAAATTGTAGGGGCTTCCGCGCGCCGGGCAATTACGCGCGTCCTTCGTCTGGCACATTCTTTGTGTGTGGGACGTAACACGGCCTCGGCGGAGCGCAAGTTGGCGTCATCGGTCGGAAACTGCGGACAAAGCCGGTCGCGTGCCCGTCAGATTTTCGCTCTGTCCGTCCGCCAAGCTCAGTGTCTGATCATTTTTACTCGAGAGCTGAAAACTTTCGAAAGGAGCCACACCATGCGTAAGTCGATTCTTTTTTCCGCCGTCGCCGTCGCGCTCAGCGGAATGTCCTACATGGGTCACGCGCAAGACGCCACTGGCGGCGCGATGGATCGAACGGCGCCCCCTGCCGCGCAACCGTCGGACAACGCCAGCGCCGGCGATCTCCGCTCGACTCGTAACTTCCTTGCCAATGTGACGGAAGCAGCCGTCGCGAAAGACGGGTTCGACAATCTCACGCGTCGGTTCGTCGATGCCGATCGCGATCGCATCAACAAGAACGATCTGACGCGCGCCGATTGGGACAAGCTCAACGGCCGCATCGAACAGTTCCAAAAAGACTGGAAGGCCAAATACAACCAGGACTTCGACATCGACAAGGAAGATCTCGTCTTCAACGATCAGTTCCGCATCACGCGCGGCGAGATCGGTGAAGCACAGCCGGCCGGCTCGCGCGTCGATCCGGGCAAGCCCGACACAACGCCCGGCGCGGAAGCCGACAAGCTCGGCGGCGGCGACACGAATCGCGACAAGGGTCGCAACGTCGCCAAGGTAACCTTCCCGGCCAGCCACGGATTGCCGGAACTTTACATTCCGCTCATCAATGAACTCCCAGCCACCTGGAAGATCGATGTGCCGGATGAAGTTGACGGCCGAAAACTCTACGACAACCTGCTCACCCACATCACGATGGCGGATGAGCACAAAGCCATGTGGCCGGCCGATGTGAATGACGCGTATCGCGCGATCTCGCATCACGTGTTCCTCGCGATCATGAACACGCCTATGACCGGTTCGGACATGCAGAAGCCCGGCGACATGCAGCCAGGTGCAGTGAAGCCAGGCGATTTGGATCGTGATCGCCCCGCGACTCCGGCCAATCCGCGCTAGTGCGGGATGGCATCGAGTCGGTTCTGACAGTTTGTTCAGCACAACGGGCACCGGTTGATTTTCCGCCGGTGCCCGTGGTGCGTTGATGGCGTCTTGCAATCGGGCAACGGATTCGCATGCTTCGCGGGCATGGCGTTTTGCCAGATGCATTTCTTCAGCGACGTGCTCGTCAAGCAAGTCGGCTTGAATGTGATCCTGCCCGACAAACAGGTCAACGGGCAGGTCGATGGGGGCCGTGGCCCGTTCCCAACGTTCTACCTGCTGCACGGCCTGAGCGATGACTACACGATCTGGCATCGCCGCACGCGGATCGAGTGGTACGTGCGCGATCTACCGCTGATCGTCGTGATGCCCGATGGCTTCCGCGGCTTCTACACCAACAACAACGAAGGCCCGCGCTACGCAGACTTCTTCACCACCGAGCTTCCGAACTTCATCGAACGAATCTTCCCCGCGAAACGGAATCGCGCTGGCCGCGCGATCGGCGGGCTGTCGATGGGCGGCTACGGCGCGCTGCGCATCGCGCTGGGCGCGCCCGATCGATTCATCAGCGCCAACAGTCACAGCGGTGCCCTGTTGGCCGGCTCGAAGAAACGCGACGAGCCGGAGTTTGGTCGAATCCTCGGCGCCGATCCGGCCGGCAGCGATCACGATCTGCTGACGCTCGCGCAGCGGGCAAAGCGGACGATGAACTTGCCGCAGCTCCTGATCGATTGCGGCAAGGATGATTTCCTGATCGACGACAACCGCGCGTTCCACGCGGCCTTGAAGAAGCAGAAAATCGCCCACGAATATCGAGAATTTCCCGGCGCGCACGATTGGGATTACTGGGACGAACACGTGCGCGATGCACTGAAGTTTCATGCGCGCGCGCTGAAGCTGAAATCGCAACGCACGTGAGCACTGTCATCCAGAGCGGTACTCCGCGAAGGATCTAGCACCACGTGCGCGGCCAAATCCTTCGCGGAGTACCGCTCTGGATAACAGCTGGTCGAACAAATTGCACTTGCTTGAGGAATAACATTGCATCTCCTTTCCCCCAAAGGTTTTCTCGCCGGCGCGGTTCATGCCGGGATCAAATCAACAAAGAAGAACGACGTCGGCCTGCTGATCTGTGACGCGCCGCAGCTCGCGACAGCGGCGGCGGTGTTCACGACGAACAAGGTCTTCGCCGCTCCAGTCAAGATTGGTCGCGAACACCTTCGCGAATCGAGCGGAAGATTGCGCGGTGTCATCGTCAACTCCGGCAACGCCAACGCCTGCACCGGCGCGCAAGGTGATCGCGATGCTCGACGGATGTGTGCGTTGACCGCCGCGCAGCTCGGATGTGATCCGAAACAAATTCTCCCCTGCTCCACCGGCATCATTGGCCATCTCATGCCGATGCAGAAGATCGAGCGCGGCATCATCGGGGCAGCGTCGAAGCTCGGCTCATCCGACGAACACGCCCGTCAATTTTCCGACGCGATCTTAACCACGGACACGAAACGGAAGTCAGCCGCGAGCCGATTCAAGATCGGTCGCGAAACGGTCACGATCGCCGGCGTGTGCAAAGGAAGCGGGATGATCGGACCCCGGATGTCGTTGGGAACGTCGCTGCACGCGACAATGCTGGCGTTCCTCACGACCGACGCAGCAGTCCCGGCTGCTTTCCTTCGGAGACTTTTCGCGCACGCGGTTAATGAGAGCTTCAACGCGGTGACGGTTGACGATCATACCTCGACCAATGACACGGCAGTGATCCTGTCATCGGGAATGAGCAGCGCAATCGTACGTGGCACACGCGACGCGGAGAAATTTTCTGTCGCGCTGCACGAGGTTTGTCTGTCCCTGGCCAATCAAATCGCGGCCGATGGTGAAGGTGCCACGAAAGTCGTGCGAATCGAAGTACGCCGCGCGCGGAATGAGCGCGATGCGAAAACCATCGCG
>JACMJD010000723.1 GCA_014380825.1 Phycisphaerae bacterium
CCCGGCGATCGCCGTGGTGAACAGGCCGGTGAGAAGAAGATTTCGATGAAGGGCGGTGAGCTGATGATCCAGATCGCGGAGATGGACGGACAGGCGAAGCAGGTAAGGCGAATCGCTGACGGAAACACGCTTCGCGAAGTAGAGCATGTCTTCGTGAAGTGTGTCGCTGCGTCGCACGGCGACGCCATCGCCTTGTGCGAGAGCGGCGATGACTTCAGGCCGAAAGCGGTGGTTCTCCATTCGGCGGGCATCGGCCCCGCTGTCGGCGATTACGGTTCCGTCGACGCTCATGATGGTGATGCGACAGTGCAGATCGCGGCCGAGCGATTTGATCTGGTCAGTGAGTGGATCGTTTCCGATCGTGCGCGGCAGCGGATTGATGATGCCGGCAACGAGCGTGCTGTTGTCGCGAATGCCCTGGGCAGTGCGGTCGAGATAAGTCGCCTTCAATCGTCGCGCCGCAAGCAGACCGACGACCAGCATCGCGCCGCAGATCAGCAGCAGATACGGGAGGAACAGGCGGCGGAAGTAGGCGCTTTTGAACAAGGTCGAATCTGGGTTGAAGCAGTTTGTATTCCGGAACTTGTCATCCAGAGCGGTACTCCGCGAAGGATCTGGCTTCACCTATCGGGCTAGATGCTTCGCGGAGTACCGCTCTGCATGACAGCGCCGTTCGCAAGTCGTTCAGTTTCGAATCCTACACGCCCGGCGGTTTGATCGATGAGTCGGCGCCCTTTGCCGCCATCGCGTGCCCGTGACGGACGTCGCGGCCCTGGATCCAGTAGATGACTTCCTCGGCGATGTTGGTCGCGTGGTCGCCGATGCGCTCGACGTTGCGGGCGATCAAAATCAGCGAGAGATCGCGCTGGGCCGTGCCGTTCTCGGCACTGATTTCCTTCAGAAGTGTCTGGAAAATCCGGTCACGAAACGCGTCGACCTTGTTCTCTTCTTCCAGCACCGTGATGGCCAGCGCCACGTCGCGGTTGATCATCGCGGTCAGGCTGTCGCGCACCATCTGCTGAGCAATGTCCGCCATGATCGGCAGATCGACGAGCATTCGGGTTTGCGGCGATTCAAGAACGTAATGCGCGTTCTGGCAGATGTTGACCGCCTGGTCGGCGATTCGCTCCAGCTCGCTGCCGATCTTGCTGGCCATGAAGAGGAATCGCGCATCGCTGGCGACGGGCTGGCGAAGCGCGGTGAGCTTGACGGCGCGGTCGTCGATCTCGACGTGAAATTCGTTGACTTGCTGTTCCTTGACGAACACGTCGGTGCATCCCGCTTCGTTGCGGCTCATCAGTCCGCCCACCGCGAGCTGGATCATCGACTCGGCGACGCGCCCCATCAGCACGACGCGCTGGAGCAGTTCCTGGAGTTGTTCATCGAAGTGACGGTTCACGTTGTGTCATTCTATCCGAATCGGCCGGTGATGTATTCCTCAGTCAGCTTGTTCGAAGGGTTCGTGAAGATTTTTTCCGTGCGGTCGAACTCGACCAGCTCGCCCAGATACATGAACGCCGTCTTGTCGGAAACGCGGGCGGCCTGCTGCATGTTGTGGGTGACGATGATGATCGTGACGTGCTCGCGCAGCACGCCGATCAGCTCTTCGATGCGTGCGGTGGCGATCGGATCGAGGGCGCTGGTGGGCTCGTCGAACGCGACGATTTCCGGGTCGGTCGCCAGCGCCCGGGCGATGCAGAGTCGTTGCTGCTGTCCGCCGGACAGCTTGATGGCAGATTCGTTCAGGCGGTCCTTTGTTTCGTCCCAGATCGCGGCGCCGCGGAGCGATTCTTCGACCTTCTGATCGAGAATCCGCCGATTGCGCACTCCGCGCAATCGCAGGCCGTACGCGACGTTTTCGTAGATGCTCTTTGGAAATGGATTCGGTTTTTGGAAGACCATGCCGACGCGCATGCGCACTTCGATCGGATCGACGTGCGGCGCGATGATGTTCACGTCTTCCGGATACAGGCGGATCTCGCCGCTGTAATTGCTGTTCGGATACAGGTCGTGCATGCGGTTGAAGCAGCGGAGAAACGTGCTCTTGCCGCAACCGCTGGGGCCGATCAGCGCGGTCACGTGGTTTTGCAGGATCTGGATATTGACGTTCTTCAGCGCCTGGAAATTGCCGTAGCTGAAGTTGAGGTTCTTCACCTCGGCCTTGAGCGGCGCGGTTACGCTCGCTTCGTTCCGTTGTTGTGTGGCGGGCTGCTTGACGGACACGTTTGGTATCTCCCGCACGATGGGCCGCGCTGGCACTGTTGTGGGCGCCGGGGGTGCTGGTCGCTTGATCGTCACCATTGTCGAATCTCCGCGGACGTCTTACCAGTGAATGCGCTTCCGCAGTTTATACCGGAGGAAAATTGCAACCGCGTTCATGCTCATCGTCAACAGGATCAGCACGATGCCCGCGGCGGCGGCGTTCTGTTGAAACTTCCGGTCCGGCCGACCAACCCAGTTGAACATCTGGATCGGCAGCGCGGTGTATCCCGAATCCAGCCATTCGAAGTTGATGAACGGAAAATGTCCGGTGAACGGCGATTGTGGAAGAAAGGAGATGTAACTGAGCGCGCCAATCGTAATCAGCGGCGCCGTCTCACCGATGGCGCGGGACATGGCGATGATCGAACCGGTGAGGATGCCGCTCATCGAATAGGGGATGATGTGATACCACGTCGTCTGCCAGCGCGTCGCGCCGCAGGCGTAGCTGGCTTCGCGAATGCCCTGCGGGATCGCGCGGATCGCTTCGCGGGTCGCGATGATCACGATCGGCAGCACCAGCAAACCCAGCGTCAGGCCCGCCGTCTTAATCGTGGCGCCGAAGTTGAACTGGTGGACGAACACGCCCAGCGCCATCAGGCCCCAGACGATCGACGGCACGCCCGCGAGGTTC
>JACMJD010000724.1 GCA_014380825.1 Phycisphaerae bacterium
ACGGTTGCGCCCGATCGTGAGGAGTTCGGTTTTGTTTTCATGCAGAACGATCTGACAGGTCCGGCGCCGTTTCAATCGATCACGACGGTTTCGTTGACCGCCGGCAAGCTGGCGGTCGCGCGCGACAAGCAGGAGGGAGATGTAACCAGCTCGGTCCAGCTTCTACAGGACCCCCCGTCGCTGGATCCGAATCCTGAGTCGCCGACGATCGTGTTGTACATCACGCGGCACGACGAATCGGGTAAAACGCAGGATGTGTCGATCAAACACAGCGCGACGTCGTTCGATGACCTGTGCATCAAATACGCCGACGACGTAAACCAATACCTGCGACCGATCGTTCGCGACTTCAAACAGGAAGCCGCCGCCTTCGCACCGGACCCGCGCGTCGCCTGGCAAGTGCTGGCTGGCGATTACACGATCGAGCCCGCCACGCTCGAGAAGGTCAACAGGCTCGTGACAAAACTCGACGCCGACAGCTACGAAGACCGCCAAACCGCGCTGGCTGCCCTGCGTGAAATCGGTCAACCTGCGGCGATCATCCTGATGCGCGCCGAGCGTGCCGCGATGTCGCCCGAAAAGCAGAGCGGCGTCGACACGTTCCTCGCGCCGTTCATCCAGCTCACGAGCGACGAAGTGAAATCAATGCAGGACAGCACGACGTTCCTGCTCGATGCGCTGACGATCGATGACGTCGAACTGCGAAAGCTCGCGTGGGAACGATTGAAGTCGATAACGGGAACGAATGTTGAGTTCGACCCGCGCGGAGAAGATTCGCAGCGCGCGGCCGCGCTCAATCAGTTGCGCGCTTCGTTGAAAAAAACGTGATCGTGCGAAAATTGCCGCTTGCCGGTCCCGAGCGCAGTCGAGAGGCGGCGTCGCAAATGCAGCGATCTCACGCTTCACGATCTGCGACGCCGCAAGCGGCACAACACTACTTCTTCACGATAAACTTGCTCCGCACCTGCTGCTTCACATACGTCCTCGTAATATTCAGCACGCCCGCTTCCGGTTTCTCGCCCGTCGGCGGTTCATGCTCCACCCGCCCGTGCGTCGCCAACCATTCCTGCCCGCGCTCGAAGAAATCATTGAACTCGGCCGGCGACATCTGTTGCGCGAAATACGTATCTCGTCGCACCGGCATCACTCGACAAATCGGCTCGCCCTTCTTGATCGTGACCGCCTTCGCACTCGGCGATAACTCAATCACCGCGTGCCACGGATAGCTGGCCGGATACCAATCGGTATCGAGCAGCGCGGTCATCGCGCGCCACCCGCGATCTTGTGGGAGATTTGGCACATCCGTCATGTAGAGCAATTCGTCCGCATCGGTTTCCAGGAACAGGTAGCTGCTGATCTTCACCTGATTCCTAATCTGCAGGTATACATTGTGACTAATCGCGTGCGGCAGCTTCTGTCCCTTCTCCCAGAACCACGCGTACTGCTGCACTAAAGGCTGAGATGGACCGTCCTCGCTGGCGGAATAATCAAAATCGCTTTCAATGACGACTGGCTCGACGACTTTCCAATCGCCCGCGCGATTCTGTTTGAACGTCACATCAAAGTTCGCCAGCAGATCAAACCCGAACCCGTTGGCCGCGCGGATCGGCGGACACTCTTCCGGCCAACCCTTGCCCTTGCCGCGCTTGATGTACACATCTTTCGCCGGCGCGGGCGCGAATAGTTCCTGACGAAACTTGAAGAAATGAAGCATGAGGTTACCTACGTGGCGATCCACCGCTGCCACATCTGGCGGTAGAGGCTTTCGAGCTTACGGACAAATCGCGCCGGGTCCATCAGCGGCGAGGTCCTCATCCGATCGCGCAGCGTCGCCCGCAGTTCAACGCGGCGCGGCTCATCGTTGGCGAGATCGATCGCGATCTGAACGAAGTCGTCAATATCGCGCGCTACCAGCTCGCCGAGTCCGATTGTTCGCAGCACCGTCGCGCCGAGTCGATGAATCGGCAGCGCGCCCTCAAGCGTCACCACCGGAACGCCTGCCCACAACAGATGACAGCTCGTCGTGCCGCCGGGATACGGAAACGTGTCGAGTGCGATGTCCACGTTGCACGACATCTGTCCCATCGCTTCAGCAAGCGGCGAGTTTCCCGCCAGCTCCACTCGCTCGATCCCTCGCCGTCGCAACTCCGTAAGCATCGGCTCGTGCGCGAGCAGATCAGAGAGGCCTTGCGATTTGACCAGAAGTCGCGAGCCATCGATCGACCGCATCACGCGCACCCACGCGTCGAGCGTCTGCGGGTTAATCTTCATCATCTGGTTCATTGAACCGAACGTGACCGCCCCGACGCGCGCTCGAGACGGTAATTCCGGATTCACATCCGGCGCGTCATCCGGCGGACGATAACAAAAGTAACTCTCGAGCAACGCCACTTCCTCCGGCCCTGGTGCGATGGCGCCAGGCGGGTCGAGGTGCGCATCACTCAGTCGGTAGTCGATCGTCTCCAGCCCCGTCGAATACGGATAACCGAGATAACAAACCTGCACCGGCGCG
The DNA here is from genome assembly GCA_014380825.1 of Phycisphaerae bacterium. The sequence goes on from JACMJD010000724.1 coordinate 2,513, forward strand.
GGCTTTCGCGCGAACAACGTCAACCGGTTGCGGGCCATGTGTTGCGTGAGATCAACCAGGATGTCGATGCGATCCTGACGGATGAGCTGATCGAGCGCCGCATCGTCGAGGTTCGCCGTCTCGCGCCAGCCATGCGCGCGCGATCGAATGCGCGCCGTCGTCGCGTCATGCTTGAGCACGTCGGAATAGCAGATCGCGTGAACCTGATCGGCCCGGTGCGCGGCGAGCACCGGTTCGATGAAGAACGCGATCGGATGCTCGCGAAAGTTCGGCGAGACGTAACCGACGCGAAGCACGCGATCGGGTGAGCGATCGTTCGCGTGGCGCTGGCGCGAGGAAGCCAACGGACGGCCAAATCGTTCCCACCACTGTCCGTGCGCCTTCTCAAGCGCGGCGGGCGTCACGTCGGGATCGAATAACATGCCGAACAAAACATTGCTGAACAGCGTCGGCTCTGCCGGGCGTAGGCGCGACGCTTCGGCGAAGTTCGCGTTCGCGTCGCTCAGTCGACCAAGATGCCCCAACGCGCCGGCGAGGCCGCATCGCGCGTTGATCGAATTCGGATCTAACCGCACCGCCGTCGCGAACGCGTCGACCGCCTCGTTGTATCGCGCCGAGTTGTCCAGCACATCCGCCAGCGTGAACATCAGGTGCGAATCAGCAGGCGCGATCGCGACGGCTCGCCGCAACACGTCCACCGCTTCGGGCAACCGTCGCTGCAAACGCAGCACCGAAGCCTTCACCCGCAGCGGCGCCGCGCTCTCCGGAAACAGCTCGGCCGCTCGATCCGCAACTGATGTCGCCTCATCCAACCGCCGCGACTTGCGCAGCTCGATCGCCAGCGCGCACAGTTCATCCAGCCCAGCCAACTGCCCTTGCTGGAAGAGCGTCATTGTGCGTTCAAGTTGTGATTGGCCGGCTGACACGCGCAAGACAAGTGTCGGCGCAATGCGATCACCCGACAAGACCGCTCCAAACTACTTCGCGGTACGCTGGAGTTGATTGACCTCCGACGAATCATCCTCTATCGTCCCGAATCCTCGTTATGGCCCCGTCGTCTAGAGGCCTAGGACACGGCCCTTTCAAGGCCGCGACACGGGTTCGAATCCCGTCGGGGTCATTGACCTTGGAGAAGAATCGAGCGCTTCCAGGGTCCCAGTTTTGTGTGCGGCGCGAAGTCCTAGCCGCGGCGCACACGAGTTCGAAGTCGTGGTGGCAGGCTGGCGGACGCGAACAGGCCAAGCTGTTCGCACGTCTGTCGTTCATCGCCCGCATGCTGCCACGTGACTTCTCTGTCGTCCGCGCGGCACGCAGAGCTGGACGGCAGAACGATTCGAGCGACTTAGGTTTGGTCAGACCGTCCATTGGTGTGACCGGTCGTCGAAACAACGCTGGGCTTGCAGCGGCTTGACCCGGGAGCAATTCGTGCTACTATTTCACTCGGTATCTCCTCCTTGAGGTCTACCGTTCGGGTTTCGGATTTTCTGCATTCGGCATTTCCGCATTTCGGGGTCACGAGAGTCGCCACTTGGCCCAACCTCGTGCTTTCGGTTTTCCGCATTTCGGTACCTTTCGCTTTTGGCATTTCTGGAATTTCGGATCATTCGGCCTTTTGGCTACCAACGCCATCGCGGCGATGTTCGGGTTTTGGCCTTTAGGGTTTTGGACCTTTCGATCTTTGGATTTTGGATTCTGGGTATTTGGCCCTTTTGGTTAGAGGTGACTTCGGAACTTTGGGTTTCGGTAGCTTTCTTTCTCGTACCCTGCCGTCGATGACGGCATGGAGCTACTGTGCGAATCCACCTTTCTTCGTTGCTACTCGGCACTCTCGCCGGCGCGTTCTTGACGTGCATGTTTGGACCCTCGAATCAGACGCTGATGGGTGTCGTCGCCGTTGTCGCGCTGGTCGATTTACTGTCGAGAGCTTTCAAAAACTGATCCAAAAAAAAGGATCGACATATGAGTAATCAAGTTTTCGTAGTCGATGTGATTAAACACATCGGCGATACGCGCCCGTTGATCGAACTGGTGAAACGACATGTCAACACCAAGTTCCCCGGCGCGAAGGTTGCGTGGTGTGCCCGCGCTGATCAGCGCCAGCTCTTCAATGGTGAAGATCTGGCCTTCGAGTATCGTCCCGAACAAGGGGAACAGTACGCGCTTGAAATTCGGGACACGCTGAAGGAACGCATGTCAGTCCGTGACTCGCTGGGTCATCACATGCACTACTACTGGACATCACGCCGCCGACGTGATCACGGATCACTAAGCGGAACGATGATGGATTCTGTCGGCTGTCGGCGCGTTAGAAGTTCTGGACTGATCGGCCCCAGCCCCTTCACGAACATTTCACCGATCATGCCGAAGTAGTTCACCCACAGGTCCATCAGAATCTGAATGCACAGCATGTGGAAATTCTTCAGCGCTCGGTGTTCCGGTTTTTCCAGAATCGACATTCGATCTTCGGTCAGCACGAACTGCGGTTTATGCGCGAAGTCGTTCCGCAGCGAGTTGAACCACTTCAGCAGCCTGTAGTGTCGATCCGTCAGAACTTTCATTTCGTGAATCAGGACCAGCTTCGCCGCGTGTCCCCACTGTCGATGATCTGCGACGATCTGCTTCTGGTCACGACATGTCTTTTCGATGATCCCGTTCACCATGATGTCCACGAATCCGTGTGTGATGATCGTGGCCAGTCGGTGTTCGTTCCCGATGCGGTGAAGCTCGCCGACGACGCTGTTCCAGTAGCTGACATCGATCCCGTCGATCAATGGCTTCCCAGCCATAAACGGCAACAGTTTTTCGTCTTCCATCGGTGCATTGTAGACGCCGATTCGATCTGCGCACAGTTTCCAGCCAGTGATGCGTGCGCCCCTGCTGACGCGCGCCGTGACGACAAATGACGACCCGCGCACGGCTCGATAGACTGCACCGCATGAAGCGCAAAGACATAATAGTTAGGGACGTGATTCGTCACGACGTGAAGCTCGGCTTCGCGATCGTTGGTGTGTTCATGTTTTTGGTCATGGTCTATATCTTTTTCTATGCCCGCGATGGATCGATACCTGACCACGCGCCAGCCAATAGCAACACACCACAGTACGTCCGTACTGACGGTGATCCGCTGGCGTACATCGCTCCGCACTCGCGTGGTGGCTGGGGCGTCGTCGGCGACGCGGACAAGCGGCTGAACGATCAGGCGGTGAAGGACGGGACGCGGCTGCTGTCCGCTTACATGCTGCGCGACAGCGCGACGCGCATCTGGATCATCACTGAGGCGGACCGATCCGCGACGACGATCTTGCTGCCGGACGAATATTGACGCTGCCCGAAGGGGTACAGCGCCTTGCAAACCACCCGATATTGTGGAGCGTTAGCAATCGTCGCCGGGGTAGCGCGGGAACATTCCAGAGCCGTCTGGGCTCCGGTCGATGAACTGTAACTCTCGGCCTGCTCAGGAAAACCGAAAAGTGCAGCGCCGCCCACCGTTCGTCGTCGGTGGGTACAGGGTGTGCGTTCGCCGTGGAAAACGTGTCCTATGCCGCAGAAGATGAAGCTAAAGAAACGCCGCACCGCTAAGCTAAGCCGGGCGGCGTCTGACCGTCGTAGGCTTCGGAAGATGTCGTTTACCGCTACCGAGTTTTCGCAGGGGTTGCCGTCCGATCGACCACCCGTCCAGATCATCAGGTCGGATGCACTCACAGGTCTCCAGCAGTTGCCCGACGCCTCTGTTCAGGCGTGCATGACATCGCCGCCGTACTACCTACTCCGGCGCTACGGGACATCGTCGGAATGGCCAGACGGCTGGCGCGGCGAACTGGGCCACGAGTTGCATCCGCACGACTACGTCCGCCACCTGCTGATGATCTTCGATCAAGCGTGGCGGGTGCTGAAAGGCGACGGCTGCCTCTGGGTCAATCTCGCCGACACGTACAACAACAAGCAGGGCAAGAAGGGGACGACCAACGCTCCGAACGGCTCGAACGGCCGCTATGACGCAGGTGGCAAAGGATACGCGGAGAGTCTGCGTCAGCAGCCAGAGTTCTTCAAACACTTCGTTCCGAGCATCCCGCACAAATCAGAGATGGGCGTACCGTTCCGCTTCCACCTTGCGATGACTGATGCCTCGTTTCGGAAGTTCATCGGCGCGGGTGAGGGTCCGCAGTGGACTTGCCGCAGAACGGTGATCTGGGCAAAATCCATCCAACGTGTGGAGTCGAAAACGACGGAAGGAAACTCGATGCCGGAGCCGACGCGCGATCGGCCGTCGCGCAACTATGAGTTCTTGTTCCTCTTCACAAAGCAACCTGATTATTACTTCGATCGGTCTGCGATCGACGCACCGGCGCGATCGAGCTACAAGCCGGGTGAGCGCGCTAACGCCGGCTCCGTGTGGGAGACTCGCGTTAACATCCTCACCGATAGCAGCGACGGGGAGGACGGCTGGTGGAATCTCAAACCTGAGGCGTCGCCGTACCGTCACGTTGCGATGTGGCCGCGTGCGCTCGTGCGGCAGATGATGCTTCCGACGACGCGCGAGAGTGACGTCGTGCTGGACATGTTCGCGGGCAGCGGCACGACCGGAGAGGTCGCGATAGAAATGAAGCGCCGCGCCGTACTGATCGAGTCATCAAAGACGTGTCTCGCGGCGCTGGATGATCGCATTCTCAAGGCGACTGAGCGTCTGTATTGAACAGCGGAGACGACTGGGGAAGGCATCGCTTGTCATCGAAGAAGTCCGGCGAATCATCACCGATGGGTCGTGCGACGCGCCAGAGAGTGCTCGCGCAACACTTCGAGCAGCGACCCGTCAGCGTCGATCGCGCCTGGGAATTCGTCTATCGCGAGCTTCTGTGGATCGACAGCAGCAACGGACTCGCCCACCTTTACGAAAGCGATAAAGCGCAGCCGGGCCGATC
>JACMJD010000725.1 GCA_014380825.1 Phycisphaerae bacterium
AGAACCCGTCGTTCTTGCAATTTGTCGATCGGCGCGGACTCACGCCCGGCACGAATCTGATCGTCGAATCCCGCGACCCAAATGCGGCGGCGGTTGTCGTGAAACCGGTCGATGCGAATCAAGCCACTCTGGGGTTGGACGCGGCGGCAAAAATCTTGGTCGAAGCAATTTGATTAGTAGCATGGGAATCTGACGCCGGTCGCGGTGCGGCCGGATCCGGCCGCACAGCGACCGGCGTCGTGCGCCCATGCCACATCAATTCACAAATGCACGCGTCGCGTGTACACCCACCACTCGATCAGCAGCAGTGGGATCGCGCCGCACGCGACGATCCACCACCACAAATCGAGTCGCGCGCGCTTGGCCGTGGCGCTGTCGACGGTTTCACCGATTCCGCCTGGCGCTCTTTCTGCGGGGATCAGGTTGCTCTCGTTCTCATCCAGCAAATTAACCGCCATCCGCTCGAACTGCGGGACGGACGGATCGGTGCGATAGATGCCAACGCGATCGAGCGATTGCAGCGTGAAGTCGCCGGTTTCCGGCACGGTCTGATCGCGCGAAACACCGGGGCCGTTCAGACGGATGCGCTTGATCGCGTCGCCCGCCTGCGCCAGATTCGTGCGCGGAATGCGCGGCGTGGCGCCGGGCTGATACGACTGCGAGATGTTTAGATCCGATCCCGCCGCCATGAACTGCACGGCCTGATACATGAAGATCGGAAAGCTCACCGTCACTGGCCAATGGCTCTCGAACGCGTTGAACGAAACGACCAGATGCGTGCTGCGGCCCTCGCGGTGCAGCACCATTAGCGCGCCTTTCGTGCCTTCGATCAGCACTTCCGATTCCGGCGGAACTTTGAGCTTGATCGCTTCGAGCGCGTAGATTTTTCCGAGCGACAGACCTTTGAGGATCGGATGATCGCGCCGCCAGTCCAGCACGCCCACGTTGTCCATCATCACGGTGCGGTTGTTTTCCGTTTCCGGCGCGAGCTTCAATCCCGGCGCGACCGAACCGAAGTAAATGAAGTTTCCGGCCGGCGGAAGTTTGGTGGGCGTGTACGCGCGATCGAAAATAATCAGATCGAAATTCGTCGGCAGCTTCTCTTCATATTCCACCGGCGAGAGCACCTGCGGATCGCGCAGGTTCAGGCTGCTCAATAACTTTTCCATGAACGGATTGCCCTCGGTCACCAGCAACACGCTTAGCGCCTTGGGCGGCGGAATGGAAACGAATGCGCGATCGTCGGCGGCGAGCAGATCACCCTCGCGCGTTTTGTGTTCGATGCGGATGGTAGCCGCCGTGGTCAGCTCGAGTGTGAACTCGACGCTGTCCTTGGCGGCGAAAGTCGCATCGCGAAGCTCCTTGTTCCCCGACTTGGCGAGCCAGTCGTCATCGCTCCACCGCGCGGGCGGGAGATTGACGACCGCCACGCCGCGCGTCTTGAAGTCCTCATTCGCAGGCGCCGCCGGATCGAGCTCCGCAACGCCGAGCTCGACGTCGGCTGACACGGGTTTCGGACCAAAATTCACCAGCCGCGCGAAGATCTGAACCTCGGTTGGCCGATCGTAATTTCGCTTGGCCGAGAGCGCGACCACTGCGATGTTTCCGGCCTGATCCGTGCCGATCTGATTGAACTTCGGCTTGGCCTTGATCGACAATTCATTCCCATCGAGCACGCGCCCATCCGAGAACACCTGCACGTCCGGCGGCTCGCTGGTCGATCGCAACTGGTCCGGGTTGTACCCCATGTTTGCGTCCGCCAACTGATACGCCAGCTTCATCTGGCTGCGACGATCGGTCGGCTCGATCGAATCGATCGCATTCTTGAGCGCATTCGTGTCGGTCGTAAACGACTGTACCGTCTTCGTCCCTGACTCATCCGCAAACGCGATCACCAGCGCCGAAGCGCCGCGCTCCATCGTGTTGACCAGATCCTTGGCCTGGCGCTTGGCTTCATCGAGCCGCGATCGCTTGCCATTGTCCATATCCATTGCGTTCATCGAGGCGGAGTGATCGATCAGAATGACCGTCGATTTTCCGGCGCCTGGTTTGAAGAACGTAACGGGCCGCGAGAGAGCAAGGCACAACGCGAGCAGCACCATCATCTGAAGGATGAGCAGCAAATTGCGCCGAAGCTTCTGGAACGGCGCGTTAACTTGAAGATCCTGGATCGCTTTCTTCCAGAGAAGAGTGGAAGAGACCTCCATCTCGCGCCGACGCAGCTTCAGAAAGTAAAGCACGAGCAGCGCCGGAACCGCAATCGCAGCAGCGATGACGCCGGTGAGGGGAGTGAGAAAATTGGGGATCCAGCTCATTGCGATATTCCCTAATGACCAAGGATCAATGACCAATCAATGACTACGCACGAATGACCAATTGGGATTTCGTGCTTGGTCATTGATTGGTCATTGTGACCTTGCTCATTGGTCATTACCCAAGCAACCCGCGCTCACGCAGGTAATTCAGCACCAGCGTATCAAACGGCACCGCCGTGCTGGTGAAAAGATACGTGCCGCCTCTGCGCGTCACGTATTCCTTCATCGCCAAACAGTACGCGTTCAAGTTCGCCTTATACTTCTTGATCAGCGGCTGGGTGATGCTCACCTCCGCCATGTCGTTGTCTTCGATGTCGCGCAGCTTCAAGTCGCCTTGCAGATCCGGATCAATCTCCTGCGGGCTGAGCGTTTGTACGCAGAACAGGTCGTATTTTCCGCCGGCGACATAACGCAGGCCGTTTTCGAAACCGTCTTTGATAAAGAAGTCGCTGAGCACCACGCACACGCCCTTCTGGCGATGCGCCAGCGCAAAGCGCTTGCATGCTTCGCCGAAGTGCGATTGACCAGTGGGTTCCAGACCCGAGACGAAGTCGATCATCTGCGAAACGCGACGCCGTCCGCGCAACCCGCCCGTCTCCGCGACGATCCCTTCCGCCAGCGCGACGATGTTCACGCGGTTGTAATTCACCAGCCCTATGTAACCGAGCGCGGCCGCGACGCGCTTCATGTGCAGGGCTTTGTTCGGATTGCCATAGTCGCAGCTCTTACTGACATCCAGCAGGATGTAGAGCGAGAGATCTTCCTCTTCGAGAAACAACTTGAGGAACAGCTTGTCGAGGCGTGCGTAGATGTTCCAGTCGATGAATCGCAGATCGTCGCCGACGACATAATTGCGATAGTCGGCGAACTCCACCGACTGCCCACGACGTTTCGACCGACGTTCACCCTTCATCTTCCCCGCCAGCAGTTTGCGCGAAACGAGATCGAGCTGATCCAGCCGCGCCATGAAGGACGGATCGAGCAGGAGGGAGGAACGGTTTTCCGCTGTTGTCGTCATTGTTAGATCGGGTGATCGGGTCATCGTGTGATCGGGCGATTGGTTAGATGGCTTAT
>JACMJD010000726.1 GCA_014380825.1 Phycisphaerae bacterium
CACTGAAACAGTCAACCACGCCGGCCAGCAAATCCTGCTGGCAGGCACCGAACTCCCCTGGGCCGGCGAGCACCCGCCGCTTGACGACGGCACGCGCGTCGGCAGCTCCCTGCGAATCCTGCTGACGCACCTGCCCCAGGAAGTCTGGTGGGCCAGACGTCATCACTTCGACCTCGCCTTGGCCGGCCACCTCCACGGCGGGCAAATCCGGTTCCCACTGCTCGGCCCCATCATCGGCGGACGATTCGCAAGCGGCTTGTTTCATCTGGAACCGACGGTGCTGCACGTAGGCAGAGGCTTGGGCGCGCTCGCGCCGCTGCGATTCGGCTGCCCGCCGGATGTGGTGAAGCTGGTGCTGCGAAGTCCGCATTGAGCATCGTGATCAGCACGCGCGCGGCTCTGTCGCCCGCGGGCTTGCGGGGCGGCCGCGCTGCGTCGGATGCGGTTTCGTATTGCTGATTCGCTTGGCGCGAGTGGCCGAGAACTCGGCATCGTAATGATCCGATTCCGTGTCCAGTTTTTCGCGCGACATCTTTCCAAATTTGCCGGGCAACGACAGCACAAGAGGCTTTTTCTGTTTCAGCGTCGTCTCCTCCGCCGCCGGTTCTGACGCGGAGTCAGGGGCCGCCGGTTGATTTCATCACCACGGAAGCGTCGAGCCGTCGTAGCGATAGAATTTTCCAGTATCGGCGGGCTTCAGCGCATCCAATACCTTGCGCATTCCACCAACACTTTGATCGACCGTGAGCTGCGCGCCCGGACCACCCATGTCGGTCTTCACCCAGCCGGGATCGATGGCGATGCAGGTGAAGCCGTCGTCCTTCAGCTCGGCGGCGAGGCTGCGCATGAACATGCCGATCGCGGCTTTGCTCTCTCGATAACCGTAGTATCCGCCGCCCTCATTGCCCGTGATGCTGCCGAGGCCGCTTGAGAGTCCGACGATCATCTTGCCCTTCCCGGCACGCAAATTCGGCAGCAACGCTTGCGTCACACGAACTGGTCCGACGGCGTTCACTTCGAGCAGACGCGCGAACTCATCAGCCTTCAAAGTCGAGACGGAGGATGCGCTCGCGCCGGAAATTCCTATCGCAGCGTTGTTGATCAGCAGATCGATCGGCTGATCTTTGAGCGTTCGTGCCATCGCTTCGACGCTGTCGGCGGTGGTGACATCGAGCTTCACGATGCGCACGTCGTCGCCAATCTTCTTCAGGTCCTTTGCCGCATCGGGATCGCGCGCGGTCGCGATCACGTTCCAGCCGGCGGCGTGATATTCGCGGGCGAATCCGAGGCCGATTCCGCGATTCGCGCCCGTGATCAGCACGGTGCGGCGAGAAGAATCCTTTTGTGCAGGCATGTTGGTTCCGGGTTGTGTAGTCGGTCGAGCTTGCTCCTGCGCGAACGCGCAGTGAATGCAAACGAACAACGCGACGACAAGCGTAACGCGAGCTGAATTCATCAGGAACTCCTTGCCGCTAAAATTCATCCGCACTTTCGCCATTCATTTCGGCGACGCTTAGCGATCGGCGATTTTCGGCAGCGGTGGCAATCCGCACGCTGCGCGGAATTCCGTGATCGCATCGCGATACGTCGCGTCTTCCAGATTGAAGATGCGCGGGTCTTTGACGATCTCGGACATTGGCACGACCTGCTTCGCCGGCTGTGTCGTCGCGGGCTGCGATGATGGCGGTTGTGTCGAAACAGCGGGCGGGCGATCCTTCGCCCAGGGCATCCACCAGGTCCATTTCGGTTGCGTCTTGTAAATCTCCGGCGTCGGAGGTTGGCCGCATTCGGAGATGGCGAGCACCTTGCTGTCGGACAGCGCGTTCAGTTCGTCGTAATAGTGCTGCTGATAGTCGTGGTAATCGTCCAGCGCGAGTACATCGACGTATTTCTCGCCAGGAAAGTAGTCGACGAACTCCCGATCTTCGCGCGCTGGCCGATCGATGTTCCACACCCATATAAGATTCGTCAGTCGATGATGGTTTACCAGCCGATCGAAGATCTGCCGGTAAAGCTGCTTCGTTCCGCGCTCGCCGCGACGACCGCCCCACCAGAACCAATCGCCGTTCATTTCATGATAAGGCCGCCACAAGATCGGCACGCGCGCGGCTTCCAGTTGCTTCAGATAAACGACGATCGCATCGACCTGCGCGCACCATCGCGCGTGAATCGCCGTGCCGGGCGTGAGCAGATCTTCGAACTCCTGATCGCTGATCTTGCCGCAAACGCCGTGGCGGAACGTGACGGGCTCATCCTCGATCGGCCGCACTGCGTGCCAGCAGATGGTGATGATCGATCCATCTCGATGTTGCTTGATCAACTCCTGCACGATCTCGCCGCGGACGTACGCGGAATCTTTATCGCCCGCTTTTGCGAAGCCGAAATCCGTGCCGTAAATCGCGGGCGTTTTCCCCGCTGACGTTCTAAGCAGTTGCGTGGAATACTCCTGCTCGTTTGGAAAATTGTGCTGGCCGCTGAGCGTGTGCCTGCCGGAGATCTGATAGAGAAACTTCAACAGCGCTCGCGCCTCAGGCGACGCGTTCGTCGTTACCGGGTCGTGCTCGACGATCCAATCCGCCGGCCGCGTGGCAGGCTTTGGCAGATAGGGAATGTTTGGTTGCGGATTCATCCAAGGTTGCGTCGCAGGTTGCGATGTTGGGGCTGTCTGCGCATCGCTTTCCGTCGTGCACAACATCAGGCAAAGCGCACAACAACCGATGATGCAGGAGATGGTCATCATGAACGGGTTTGTGTACCAGCCAACTCGCGCGACTACAATGCGCGGCCCTGCAACAAGGAAGGTGAAGGATGGCTGTCACTCCGCTCTCGCGTGATTTGCTTCGGAAGATGGATGCATTTTGGCGCGCCGCAAATTACTTGTCGGTAGGCCAGATTTATCTTTACGCGAATCCGCTGCTGCGCCAGACGCTGAAGATCGATCACATCAAGCCGCGCCTGCTCGGCCACTGGGGCACGACACCCGGCTTGAACTTCATTTACCTGCATCTGAATCGCATCATCAATGATCACGACCTGAACATGATCTACATCGCCGGCCCCGGACACGGCGGGCCGGGACTGGTCGCAAACACTTATCTTGAAGGCACGTACTCCGAGATTTATCCCAACATCAGCACGGATGAACCGGGCATGCGGAAACTGTTCAAGCAGTTCTCCTTTCCCGGCGGAATTCCCAGTCACGTCGCACCGGAAACGCCTGGATCAATCCACGAAGGCGGCGAGCTTGGTTACGCGCTGACGCACGCATTCGGCGCGGCGTTCGACAACCCGGATCTGATCGTCGCCTGCGTGATCGGCGACGGCGAAGCAGAAACCGGACCGCTGGCGGCGAGTTGGCACTCGAACAAATTTCTCGATCCACGCCGCGATGGCTGTGTGCTGCCGATCCTTCATCTCAACGGCTACAAGATCAACAACCCGACCGTTCTCGCACGCATCCCGCACGAACAGCTCGAATCGCTCCTGCGTGGTTACGGCTACGCGCCTTATTTCGTCGAAGGCGACGACCCGGAAACGATGCACCAACTGATGGCCGGCACGCTGGATGAGATCGTCGACGAGATTCGCGAGATTCAATCCAACGCGCGCGAGGACAAATCCGCCGAGCGCCCCCGCTGGCCGATGATCGTGCTGCGATCGCCCAAGGGTTGGACCGGGCCGAAGGTGGTGGACGGAAAGCCCGCCGAGGGTTCGTGGCGGTCGCATCAGGTGCCGTTTTCCGAAATGGTAAACAACCCCGGCCATGTCAAGCTGCTGGAGAAATGGCTGAAGAGTTACAAGCCTGAAGAGCTGTTCGACGAAAACGGCACGCTGATCGAAGAGCTGCGCGAATTGCCACCCAAAGGCGGGCGTCGCATGAGCGCCAACCCGCACGCGAACGGCGGGCTGCTGCTGCGCGATCTGCGAATGCCGGACTTCGCCGATTACGCGGTGAAAGTCTCTTCACCGGGCTCGACCAACGGCGAAGCCACGCGCGTGCTCGGCCAATTCCTGGCCGACGTGATGAAGCTGAATCTTCCGTCGCAAAACTTCCGCGTGTTCGGTCCTGATGAGACAGCGTCGAATCGATTGCAGGAGTTGTTCACCGTCACGCCCAAGACGTTTGATGCGGAGATTCTGAAAACCGACGAACACCTCGCGCCGGATGGTCGCGTAATGGAAGTGCTCTCGGAACACCTCTGCGAAGGCTGGCTCGAAGGTTACCTGCTCACCGGTCGACATGGGATCTTCAACTGTTACGAGGCGTTCATTCACATCATCGATTCGATGTTCAACCAGCACGCGAAGTGGCTGAAGACGACGCGTCACATCCCGTGGCGCCGGCCGATCGCGTCGCTGAATTATCTGCTCAGCAGCCATGTCTGGCGGCAAGATCACAACGGGTTTTCGCACCAGGATCCCGGCTTCATCGATCATGTCGTGAACAAGAAAGCCGAGGTCGTGCGCGTCTATCTGCCGCCCGATGCGAACTGTCTGCTCAGCGTCGCGGATCATTGCCTGCGAAGCCGGAATTACGTCAACGTGATCGTCGCCGGCAAGCAGCCCGCGCCGCAGTGGCTCTCGATGGACGAGGCGATCAAGCACTGCACCGCCGGCATCGGTATCTGGACCTGGGCGAGCAATGACGCCGGCACCGAACCCGACGTCGTGATGGCCTGCTGCGGCGACGTTCCCACGCTCGAAACACTGGCGGCCGTTCGCATCCTCCGCGATCGAGTGCCGGATCTGAAAGTGCGCGTCGTCAACGTCGTCGATCTGATGAAACTTCAACCGCCCAGCGAGCATTCGCACGGATTATCCGATCGCGATTTTGATGCGCTGTTCACGAACGACAAACCGGTCATCTTCGCCTATCACGGCTACCCGTGGCTGATCCATCGCCTGACTTATCGGCGAACCAATCACGACAACATCCACGTGCGCGGCTACAAGGAAGAAGGCACCACGACCACGCCGTTCGACATGGTCGTCATGAACGACCTCGACCGCTTCCATCTCGTCGGCGACGTGATCGACCGCGTCCCCTCGC
>JACMJD010000727.1 GCA_014380825.1 Phycisphaerae bacterium
AGAACAAGAACCTGGGCGTGATCAGCGGCACCAATTTCCTGTCCGGCGGCACCACGACGTTCAACGGCAAGACCGTCGTCGCCGGTGACGTGTTGGTGAAGTTCACCTTCAACGGTGACACGGATCTGAACGGCACCGTCGACTTCGACGACTACAGCCACATCGACAACGGCTTCAACAACAACCGCACCGGCTGGTACAACGGTGACTTCGATTACAACGGGATCGTCGACTTCGACGACTACTCGCTGATCGACCAGGCGTTCAACACGCAGGGTTCGGTTGTCCTGAATGCCGCCGGTGGTCTGGCCGGGCCGGGTGAGCGAGCGATCATTTCGGCGATCGATGGCGTGTCGGTAATCGGCCGCGCGAATGCGGGATTCGACGTCGAGGCTCAGATTAATCGTGGCGGCAACGGCAATTCGCTTCAGGCGGTGCCGGAACCAGGCACGATCGGCCTGGCTGGAGTTGCTCTGCTGGGCGCACTGGCGCGTCGCCGCCGGGTAACTCGGTAATCGTTGCTCAATCAGACCTATAACGCACCGCCCCACGCCGTTTACCGGCGTGGGGCGGCGTGATTTACGCAACCTCACAGAATCCATCAAAACAGTCGGTAAAATGGCAAAAGTCTGCGTGGCGTTCGCCACCGTCACGGGTTATTTTGCACTGTGGGAGAACAAGGAGTTGGGAGAACCGAAGCCGGTTCCGGCGAACACCGCGCCACCCGGCCGGAACATGCTCGTGTCGCGCTCGCTCACCAGCCGCGCGATTTGCGCCTACCCAACCGTGGCCGCCCTTACTCAACAGGCGATCATCCGCGCATCTGTGACGTAGCAACTTGGACTGGAGAGCGCCGAACATGCAGCACTCGAAGCGACCGCAACCGGATAGGCATCGTTCGAAGCACAACATGCGCCTGCTCGCGCTGCTCACCTCGGCCACCGCGAGCCTCGCGCTCGCACAGTCCAGCCACGCGCAGACGTGGCTGAATCCCAACACCGGATCCTGGAACGTCGGCGGCAATTGGGTCGGAGGCGCAGCGCCCGTCTCGTCGACCGGCACGCAGCTTACCTTCAACGCCACCGGCGTGCAGAGCTACAGCGCGTCCAACAACATCGTCAGTCCGTTCACACTCAACCGAATGACGTTCGGCAACAGTGGATCAGGCCTGATCACGATCACCGGCCAATCGATCCAGTTCGGCGGCGCGACGCAGGGGTTCGTGCAGAACGGAAGCGGGCCAGTGACGCTGACAAACGCGATCACGCTGCCCACGACCGGCAGCACGATCGATACTACGTCCATCACCGGCAGCGGCGCGGGCGCCATCAACCTCAACGGCGCGCTGACGTCGGCCTTCGCGCCCAGCTTCACCAACGGCGCGGCGCTGCGCAACGACAATCCGAACGCGACCATCAACGTTGGCGGCGGCGGAAATCTGTTCGGCCTGTCTGCAAATCAAGGCTCGATCACCGTCACGGCCGGCACGCAGACGAACATCGTCGCGGCAGCAGGCGTGACCGCCGCCTCGTTCGGCACGCTGACCGTCACCGGACCAACCGCACAAATCACCACGACCGAACTGGACGGCGGAATGGCCGCGGGCAGCCGCGGCAACATCACCACCAGCAACGGCGGGAAGATCGTCGTCAACAGCGGCAACGCGTTCATCGCCAGTGCGCAGAGCATCGCCGGTGATTTCCTCGGCAGCTTCTCCACCACCACCGTCACGGGGACGAACTCTTCCATCGCGATCAACGGCAACGGATTTCCCGACTCCACCGGCATCCTGTTTTTCGCGCTGGGCGCGGCGGGCGTGACGTCCGGCGGAACACTGAACATCAGCGCGGGCGGACAAGTCAGCACGATGGAGGCATTCCTGGGCGAGCGCGACGGCGTCGCGACGATCAACGTGTCGGGCGCTGGATCGCAATTCACCACCACAGACCAGGTCGTGATGGAATCGACCACCGCCAGCCGGTTCAACATTTCCACCGGCGGTAAGATGACCGTTGGCGGATCGATCTATACGAGTTCGAACCCAACCGACAACGCGCTGATCACCATCAGCGGCACGAACTCACTGGCGGATTGGAGCGCATCGCACGACGCAGTCCTCTCAGGCGGATTGGGAATACCGGCGGGCAACACCACCATCAGCATCAGCGCCGGTGGCGAGCTGCGCGCGAACAAGCTCTTCGCCGCCGAAAACGAAAACGGCCGCGCGGATATCCTGGTCGATGGAACGAATTCAAAGCTCACGCTGGTTGGCACGGCAGCGACGAACTTCAACCAGCTCGTCATGGGGCATGACCTGAACACCACGTCGACGCTCACCGTCACGAACGGTGGTCGCGTGACCGTCGGCACGAACGGCGCCGTCTTCATGGCGCTCGACGCCGCCGCCACCGCTACTGCAACGTTCAATGGAACGAACACGCTCTTCGACGCCTCGGCGCCCGGTGCGCAACTGCTGGTGGGCGGATCGGGCGCAGTCGCGGAGGGCACCGCCCTCTTCAGCGTCACCAACAACGCGGTGGCGAACGTCAACAACCTGACGACGGTTTACACGCGCGGCACGATCAACATCGGGTCCGGCACGAGCCCGGGAACGTTCGTGAGCGGGCAAACCGCCGTGAACGGCACGGTGAACTTCAACGCCGGAGCGTTCAATACGCCGGGCGCGCTGTCAATCGGCGGACAGGTGCTGCTCAGCAGCGCTGCGCGGCTTGCATCGGGCGCGCCGACGAACAAGAAACTCCTCGAGGCGGGCGCGCTGTCGCTGACCGGAAGCGGCGTGCTGGATTTGAACGACAATGACGCGCTGCTGCACAGCACTTCGCTCGTCAGCGTGCAGAACGCAATCCGCACCGCTCGCAACGGCGGGGCCTGGAATTTGCCGGGGATCACCAGTACCGCCGCGAAGAATTCGTTGCCGAAGAACAAGGGGCTGGGCGCCATCACCGGCGCTGAATTTCACACTGCCCAGGGTGCCGGCGCGACGTTCAATAGCCGAGCTGTCGCCAACAGCGACGTGCTGATCAAGTTCACGTTCTATGGCGACACAGACCTGAACGGGATCGTCGACTTCGACGACTACTCGCGCACCGACAACGGCTTCAACAACACTCGCACCGGTTGGTTCAACGGCGATTTCGATTACAACGGCGTGATCGACTTCGATGACTACAGCCTGATCGACCAGGCGTTCAACACGCAGGGCTCGGTCGTGCTGTCGATGGTGGATGCGAGCCTCGCCGGGCCGGGTGATCGTCAGATCATTGGCGTGGACCTGTCAAACCTGTCACCCGCCGAAGCGCTGTCGGCCAGTCGGATGCGCCGGGCGGTTGGTGTCGTCCAGATGGATTTTGACGGCGGTAACGGCGAAGTCGGCGCCGGCGTTCGCGCGGTCCCTGAACCGTCCGCATTGGCCGGATTCGCAGTCGGCTTGTCGCTATTGGCCAGGCGTCGGCGACGGGCGGTGTGAAACGGTGCTGATTGTTAAGCAATATTCACAACCAGCTAACTGTTTGCCGTTAGCGCCCTTGGGGCAGCCCGGTATAATCGTGCCCGCCAGTCGGACGTCAGTCCGCCGGAGGATTCAGTTTTAGACCATTCTATATTGCCGGGCCAATGGTCTCGGTCCGCGCAGAAAGGCAGAGGGAAATGCATCGCAAGTCAATTCTTTGGGCCGCGGTATTGAGCGTCGGCCTCCCGTCGGGCGTCAGCCTGGCGCAGAACGTCGTGCGTAACGATACGGCCGTAGGGTTTTCGATCGCCAGCACCGCGGACAATATGCAACTTGTCCGTGGATATCCGACAGGAACGAGGGTTACACACGATTTCAACCTCGGCTTCGTGAACAGCCTGTATTTTGAACACAGGGACGGATTCCGGCATGCGGCCTTTGGAAACTTGATCGTCGGAAACATTGGAGTTGGCGGTCTTGGCAATCCAGGCGCATTGCTCAACGTGCAGACACAAGGCGGCTCGCCCGGCGCGAGTCAGCAGTTCTTCACGTCATCGACTGACGCGCCGTTGCCCACACGCGTGCAGACGTTCGCGATCTCGCCGAACAACCAGCGTATCGTTACGGTGGGCGGACAGCCTGCTGCCGCGGGGTCCACCGGACAGCTGACGATGATGTCGTACAACGGCGGCGCTACGCCGGGCACGGGCGCGGGCGCGTCTTCCTCGAATGTCAAACAGCTTGCAGGCCCGATCACCGGCAACACGCTCTCGGGCGTGGAGTGGCTGGACAACAACACGTTCATCACTATTTCGCATCCCACGGCAGCTGGCCTAAATGCCTCGCTTCAGCGCGTGACGGTCGCGGGTGACAACACGATGACCGCGGCGGCTGTCGGTACGCCGTTCACGTTCCCCGTTGCCGACACCGCGAGCGGTTCTACTTCATTTGCTTATGAGCCAACCATCTCGCCTTACGTCTACGTGAGCATCGGCCAGTTCTTTAACAATACAGCGACCAGCCAGCTTCGCGTTTTTGATCCGGCGAACAACTTTGCGCAGGTTGGCAGTTTCGATTACAGCACATCGTCCAACACCTTCCGAGACATCGGCTTTACCAGCAACGGCGACATGATCATTGCGACGGCCGGCGGCTCGCTCGAGACGATCGCCGGTGCCAACGTGCTGTCAAACCTCGCAAACAACAATTCGACCGACCACTACACCACATCCGGCCTGACCTCGAACTTCGGCGGCTCGGACACCGCGATGACCATGGTCGACTACAAGACGCCTGGCGTGACCGTGAACATGCGGCAGCGCAAGGCGGTCGTGCGTTACTTCCCCGGCACGGTTGAAGATCCCAGCGCTGAGATTCGTCAGCGCCTGTTCACCGGTCGCAACGGCGGCACGTGGGACGGCACCGGCTCGGCGATCCTCAGCTCGGATGCCGCCGCGGCAACTCCTAAGAACAAGGGCATCGGTTATGTGAATGCGGCCGACCTTGGTCTGGTCGGCGGCACGTTCTTCGGTGAAACCGTCACCGGGCCGGCGGTCTTGATGCGCTATACATACTACGGCGATACCGACCTCAACGGTCTCGTCGACTTCGACGACTACTCCCGCATCGACGCTGGCTTCAACAACAACCGCACCGGCTGGGTGAACGGCGACGTCGACTACAACAACATCGTTGACTTCGATGACTACTCGTTGGTCGACCAGGCGTTCAACACGCAGACCGGCACGCTGCCTCGTGCGATGGCCTACTTGGACGGCAGCGATCGCAGCGACAAGGGCATGGATGCGCCATCGCTGCAACTGGTGAAGCAGCACCTGGGCGAGTTCGGCGAGCAATACGCCGCCGGATTCCTGGCCTCGGTGCCGGAACCCACGAGCATCGCCGCGCTTGGCCTGGTTGCCGCCGCCGCGCTGGGCCGGCGTCGACGGATTTGAGAAGTTAGTAGCTGAAGTCTTCACGGCGACGATCCAGAAATGGATCGTCCCCGTTTGGTTCGCTGGGGGATTCGATCAATATGCGGGCATCAACTTAGCGAGTCCGCAAAGGAAGGCAGGGAAAATGCGTTCACGGAAAATCATCGCTTCGCTGTTCTGCGCCTCGGGCGTATTCGGTGCAGCTCAAGCGTTCGGGCAAGGTCAGCCGGTACAGATCAACGACGCGTTGTACGGGCTGAACCGGAATAATCCGACGGAAACGTTGCAGCATCTCCGGAGTGATCCGCCCAATTCCGCCACCGCGGTGAAACTCGGTACGGCGTGGAATGCGGGAAGCATTCAGTCGGTACAGTTCGACAACTACGATGGCTTCCGCCATGCGTGGGACGGCAACGCGATGGGCATGGATTTCGGCAGTGTCGCCAACGGCGCGCGAATCTTTACCCTCCAGACGCGAATCGCACCGGCCGCCGCGAATCCGCAGGCGACAAGTGCTCTGTTCGACTTCCCGACCTACAACACGGCGAATCCTGGTGCCCCGCTGACCGTCGGGCGCGGCGCTGGATTGTCGGTGAGCCCGGCCAACAATCGCATCACCTTCACCGGCGTGGATGGGACGTTAAACGGCCTGATCTACGTGCTGGACTACAACGCCGGCGCCACGCCCGGCACCGGCGCCGGCGCTTCGGTCACCAACGGCCGACAGCTTACCGGCGTGGTTCAGTCCGGCTCGGCGAGCAACACCACCGCCACGGCCTGGCTGGATAATGACAACATCCTGACTCTCCAACACCCCACCAACGGCGCTGGCAGCCCGAATGCGACGCTCAAGAAAGTGACGATCGCCGCGAACGGCTCCCTGAGCTCCACCGACGTCGGCACGGTGGCGCTCGGCGCGGGAACGGCTGCATTCAGCTCGCTGTCCTATGAGCCGAACGTTTCGCCTTACGTCTATCTGACAACCAGCCAGTTTTCCGGTTCGACGATCAACCACCTGAATATTCTTGATCCGAACAACAACTTCGCGTCGGTCGGCAGCTTTGATTACAGCACGTCGATGAACACCGCCCGCGAAAACGCCTTCGACGCCAAGGGCAACCTATACATCGGCGAATTCGGAAACACCACCTCGACTCCGCTCGGCGGATCGATCGATCGGATCACCAAGGCGAACATTCAAGCGAACCTCGCCAACAACAACTCGGCGAAGTGGTACATCCAAGATCAGGCTGCGGCGCTCAGCGCCCAGTTCAGCGGGCTGGACGTCGCCGGCGCGTTCCTCGATTACACGACCCCGGGCGTGACGGTGAACATGCGAACTAAGTCGGTCGCGGTGCCCTACTTCCCCGGCACCGTGAATGATCCGACGGCTGCCATTCGCGCCCGCCTGCTCACCGGTCGCAACGGCGGCACGTGGGACGGCACGGGCTCGGCGATCGTCAGCTCCGATGCGGCCGCCGGCACTCCTCGCAATCGCGGTATCGGATATGTCCAGAATACCGACATCCTTCCGGGTGGCGTCGGCACGTGGGGCGGCCTAACCTTGGTCGCCGGCGATAGTGCCGTGCTGATGAAGTACACCTGGTACGGCGACACCGACCTGAACGGCATCGTCGACTTCGATGACTACAGCCGCATTGACAGCGGTTTCAACAACAACCGCACCGGCTGGTTCAACGGCGACGTCGACTACAACAACATCGTCGACTTCGACGACTATTCACTGGTCGATCAAGCGTTCAACACGCAGACCGGCACGCTGCGTCGTGCGATGGCATATCTGGACGGCAGCGATCGCAGCGACACCGGGATGGACGCGCCTTCGCTTCAGTTGGTGATGGAACATTTCGGTCAGTTCGGCGAACAATACGCCGCCGGATTCCTGGCCTCCGTTCCTGAACCCGCCAGCCTCGGCGCCTTGGGCTTGATCGCCGGCGTCACATTGGTTCGGCGTCGACGACGATAAGTTGCGGGAAGATGAGTTACGGAAGTAAGTTGCGAATCTGAAGACGCTCGCGCGAAGTTAGTGGCTAAAGTCTTCACGGGGGCGATCCTGAAAAGAATCGCCCCCGTCTGTTTTACTTCGCAGCATCGATACTCCCTGATCCCTCCCCACGCCGGGTCAGAGCGGTACTCCGCGCCGGCCCGGATCTCTTCCTCCGAGTGGGCATTTCATCATGACTTTGAATGGAAACTTGCTCTCTGTATCATCCGCTCGCATGAGCGATCTGCAGATCACGTCGGAAGAGGTGGATGGGACTTTGGTGCTGCGCCTGGCGGGTGAGCCGGACATGATGTCCGGAGAGCCGTTGGAGGATCTCGTCAACAGCACGGTCGCGGCGAAGCCGTCGAAGGTCGTGCTCGATCTTAGCGGGCTGGAGTACATCTCCAGCCTGGTGGCCGGGAAAATGGTGGCGCTTCAAACCTTCCTCAAGCGCAACGGCGGCCGCGCGGTCATTGCTGGTCCGCCGCCGATGGTCAAGACGGCGCTGGAGCGCATGCGCGTCGTGACGGTCATTCCGATCTTCGACACGATGGAGCAGGCGCTGGCGAGCTGATCGTTGTTTCGGCCGGTGATTTATCTGCCGGGCACCAAGGTCAGCAAGGAACAGATCGCCCGGGCGCACGCCAAGGACGAACAGATCAGGCAGGGATTGATCTGCTGCATCAGCGCGGTTGAACCGTGCAGCAGTTTTGTGATCCGCAACCGGGAACATGAAAGAAAAACGCCGGCGATCCTCCCAGATCAGCCGCAAGCTGCGCATGCTCCGCGCCCATGGCCTGCTGAGCAAACTGCCCAATACGCATCGTTATGTCGTCAGCGACAAAGGCCGCCGCGTGATCGCTGCCTTGATTGCGGTACGCCAGACCGACATCAACAAACTCCCAAAAGCCGCGTGAGAAAATCGTCGCGCAGTGAGAAGAAATTGGGAGCTAGCTGTGCATCGCATCAAAACACAAAATATGTTTTCTTGTATGCG
The DNA here is from genome assembly GCA_014380825.1 of Phycisphaerae bacterium. The sequence goes on from JACMJD010000727.1 coordinate 8,406, forward strand.
TTGGCGCACGGCCAGCAGGGCTTTTGACGGTCGCGCTGCGCGCCGGCGTCGCGCCTGGCGGCAGCGCGCGAGGTATATGGGAGTCGCGATTTTTTTCCGCCTCCTCAGCTCGGTGCGATCGGCATCGAGCGCTCATTGAAAAGTTGGTCGGAAAATGGCGCCCGGGAGTTTGTGAAATCGTCTGCGCGAACCCAAGAGCCAAAGGGGCACCGTGCATCGCTAGTGTCGGCCGGGCCGGGAGATCGGGAGGATCAGC
>JACMJD010000728.1 GCA_014380825.1 Phycisphaerae bacterium
GCACCTGAACATCGGCTATCTCGAGCTGAACGACGGCCGACCAAACGAAGCGCTGGAATTCCTGGGTAAAGCGCACGCGCTGCTGATCGATCTGAAAGACGACTGGGCCGACGCGTATGTCGATGAGGGAACGGCGCGCTGCAAGTTTCTCCAGGGCGATCTGCCAACCGCTCGGCGAATCTATCAGCGCATCCTGCCGAAGCTGCGTGAATATGGCGATCAGTCATACGTCGCGATGGCGCTGCACGGCCTGGGCGATATCGCGCTTGCGGAAGCGAAGTTTGAGGAAGCGTCCGAAGCGTTCGCGGAAAGCTTGCGCATCCGCAGTCAGCTCCGCGAGCGGCGATCGATCTGCCAGGCGCTGGAGAATATCGCGCGGCTTGACGCTCACCGCCCCAACGGAAATTGCGAGCGGGCCGTGACCCTGCTTGCGGTCGCCGACGCGACGCGAAAGCAGATGGGGGTGCAGGTCGCCCCGTGCGACCAGCCCGCGTGGCAGGGAACGATCGATCGGCTGCGGCAACAGCTCGCCGGCGAGCGGTTGGAGCAGCTCTGGAACAGTGCCTCGACCGTTGACACTGCCGCGGCAGTGCAGTTGGCGCTAGAATAGAAGCACCATGCGTTACATCATTACGCTGCTCGCGCTCGCCGCGCTGTCACAACCGGCCACCGACTCGTCCGACAACCTTCCCGACGACCAATCCCTCGTCGCCAACGGGGATTTCGAAAATGGCATCAACGACTGGATCAGCAAAGACGCCGGCATGAGCGAAGTGAAACCCGAGGCCGCCCATCGCGGCGAGCTGGGTTTGCGCGTGAGCGATGAAGACGAGCAGAGAGGCTCGTCTCTCGGCAGTCGCCCGGCACCGGCGACGTCGGGCAAGACCTATCTCATGCGCGCCTGGGCGCGGGTGATGAGCGGCAAGGATGCGTCGATCCACATTCAGTTCTTCGACGCGAACAACAAGCAGCTCACGAAGAAGGAATTCAACAACGACATCCTCGTGAAGCTGAAGGGAGGCGATTGGAAGCTCTATACGCTGCGCGGCGTCGCGCCGGAAAACGCGGCCACGGCTCGCGTCTGGATTCACACCTACAACGCGTCGAAAACCATCCTTGATGTCGATGACGTCACGCTGCACGAGTTGAAGTGAAGGGTCACGGTCTGAGTTTCAGGTCCCACGTTTGCGCCACGAGCTTCGGGCCGAAATTGTCGTTCGTTTCTTCGACGATCAACGTGAATCCCTCGCGTTCGTAGATTCTCCGCGCCGCGTGCAGCACGCTGTTAGTCCAAAGAATGATTCTTCGATAACCGGCGCGGCGCGCGAATCGAATGCAGCGAGCGACCAGTGCTGCGCCGACTCCACGTCCGCGCACGCTCGGTTCGACGTAAAGCAACCTGAGCTTCGCCGTTGTCTTGGATTGCTTGACGAGGAACACCGACCCGACGATCCGCCCATTCATCCGCGCGATCCAACAGCGCTCTCGCTTCGGATCGTTCTTACGCAAAAACTCGCTGGCGACTTTGCCGACCAGCGCTTCAAATTGTTCGTTCCAGCCGTACTCCTGCGCGTACAACACGCCGTGGCGATGGATGACCCAACCGATATCGCCCGGGCGCGGCGCCGCATAGCTTACGCGATTTCGTTTGGCCAATCAGACTCCGCGAATGGCGTGATGACCGATGTCTTTGCGATAGTGCATGCCGTCGAAGTGAATCTTGCCGATCGCTTCGTACGCGCGCATCTGGGCGGCGGCGATCGTGTCGGCGATCGCGGTCACCGCCAGCACACGCCCGCCGTTCGTGTAGATCGGTCCGTTGCGCTCGCGCTGCCCATCGCGCCACGTCGTGCCGGCGTGGAACACTTTAACGTCGCGCATCGAATCAGCCTGATCGATTCCCGTGATCACTTTGCCGGTTTCGTACGCACCCGGATATCCGCGACTCGACGCGACGACGCACAGCGCTGGCCGCGGGTCCCAGTTCAGTTCGATTTGATCGAGCCGGCTCTCGGACACGGCGAGCATCGTCGGAAGCAGATCGCTCTTCAGCCGCATCATCAGCGGCTGCGTTTCCGGATCGCCGAAGCGGCAATTGAATTCCAACACCTTCGGCCCGTTGTTCGTGAGCATCAGGCCCGCGTAAAGCACGCCGCGATAATCGATGCCTTCGCGATTCAAGCCATCGAGCATCGGGATGAACACGTCGCGCTCGATCTGCGAGAGGATCGCGCTGGTCACCGCGGGCGTGGGCGAATACGCGCCCATGCCGCCGGTCATCGGCCCGGTGTCGCCGTCGTCGATCGGCTTGTGATCCTGCGCCGTCTCCATGATGTAAATGTTTCGACGATCGACGAACGCGAGGACGGAACATTCCGGGCCGGTCAGCACTTCTTCGATCACGATGCGATCGCCCGCGTCGCCGTAAATGCGCTTTCGCATGATCTGATCGATCGCATCCAGCGCATCCGCCGGCCGATGACACACGGCCACGCCTTTGCCTTTGGCCAGACCGACGGCCTTGATCACCACGCCGCCTTCGCGAATGCGAACATATTCTTCGGCGTGCGAAACATCCGTAAAAATCCGCGCTTCGGCGGTCGGGATCGCCTGGTGGCGCATCAGTTCTTTGGCGAACCACTTGTCCGCCTCAAGCTGCGCGGCCTCCTTCTTCGGACCAAACACCTTTACGCCCGCCGCTTCGAGCCGATCCGCCAACCCCGCGGCCAGCGGATCTTCCGGACCGATCACGACGAACTCGATCTTGTTCTGCCGGATGAACCGTTCGATCTTGTCGAATTCCATCACGGCGATATTCGGCACGTTGTCCGCCACCTGCGCCGTCCCCGGATTCCCCGGCAACGCATAAAGCGCCGTCACCCCCGGCGACGCCGACAACTTCCACGCCAGCGCATGCTCACGACCGCCATTGCCGATCAGTAAAACTCTCATCAGTGCGCAACTTATCCGAGTTGACGAAGATGACAAGCAGGCATTCGACGCGCCCCCGCAGATCGACTATCATCGCGGGCAGGAACTCAGGGTGTAGCTCAGCTTGGTTAGAGCACCAGA
>JACMJD010000067.1 GCA_014380825.1 Phycisphaerae bacterium
CATGGGGATTGATTGGAGAGATTGCGATGGGAAAGTCAAGAAACGATGGAATCCGAGGACGCAAAGGCGTGCTCGAAACCTCGCGAACCCGAATAAGTTGTCATCCTGAAGGTACTCCGAAGGATCTCGATCGCACGGTTGCGCACTTCCGAGTCCGACATCCTTCACTTCGTTCAGGATGACAGGCCTTTGGACGGTTGAACTCAGCTATGACTTCGGTTTCGGTGTTCGCGCAGCTTGCGTCGTGAAACTCTGAAGGTACGCGATCCACATCATGGAAAGTCCGTGTGAGTACGCGCCCTGGATCAGCAGGTCCATGTACAGTTGTGTCGGTGGAACGTGATCCTTGTCGACGCGCGTGCCTTGATACGTGACCGCTTTGATCTTGTCGCCTTTGGCGAGCGGTGAGACTTTCACATCAATGCGCTTGTAGATGCCGACTTCTTTGCCGGCTGCGTCCAGGTGGCGATCGATCTTGGCATCGATCAGCTTCATGTCGGCTTCGCTTAGCTCGAAGATGGCGCCGGCGACGGATTTGCCTGGGTCGTAGACGATGTCGGCGGTGCCGCCTTGCCAGTATTCGCTGAAGATCGGGAAGCACAGGCGGTAGTTATCGAGCACCGCGGGCCGGCCGTTGCGCATCTGGATGGATCGGTGTCCGCCCGTCCGGGCCCAGTCGGCGACGGCGCGGGAGTTGAGGTTGGAACCGTAAGCGAAATACCACATTGCGTGTCGCGCGGCAGAGACAGCGCGGCATTCTGCGCAAATCCGCCGACAGTGCAAAAGGAAAACGCCCGCCGATCAGGGCAGCCCGATCGGTCAATTCATATCCGGATGCTTCAGCGTGTAATCAACGGCGGCGGGTGGAACGTAATTCGTTGCGCGCATCTTCGAGGCGATCTCCTGCAAAGCGTGAACCGTTCGTTCGACCCGGCTGATGACGTCGCATTCGCCAAGGAGGCTTTGTTTGAGCGGCAGGTCATCAAGCAGGTAAAACGCCGCCACGTCCGCGATGTCCTGCGTCGGCCACGTGCCGGCGAGCATCTGACGGAACTGCTTGCCGAGGCACGCGCGAGCCATCGCTCCGGCGGAAAACAGCTCGTTCAGGTGATCGCGATGCTGCGACAGATCGATCTCCAGCGGCGTGCTCGACGTGAGCGGCTCCAGCTTGGCCACGCGATACAACCGATCGCCGGGCGGTTCCTCGCTCACCAACTTCGCTCGGGTGCAGCCCTGCAATAGGAAGTTGTATGTGCCATCGGGCAACCTCTCATGCTGAAGAATCTGGCCGACGCAGACGACCGGCTCGATTGTTGGGCGCGAGTAGTAGCACTTCTCCCACCCGGGGCGCAGCAGCGCCATCGCCATCCGGCCGTCGCGATCAACGGCATCGGCGGTCATCGCTTTGTAGCGCTCTTCGAAAATATGAAGCGGGAGGATCGCGCGAGGGAACAACACGACATTGGGCAGCGGGAACAGCGCAACCGCCGACAGATCCTGATGTTCGCATCCAGAATCGGCCATACAGCTACATTCTATCCACGATGTACAACTCGGTGCGAGCCCCAGGCAATCAAATCGGATCAGCCGCCGTTGCGAAGCTCGCGCTCGGCGCGGTTCCAGTTGTCGTCCTGCGACCCGCCGTTGCTTGAGATCGAGATGAAATAGGCGCGTTCGGCGATCAGCTCGTGCGTGATCACGCGGTTGGTCGTCGCGACCCTCGGCGTCTTAGGCAGCGCGGTATTGCGAACGGCTGTCGTCTTGACGGGCGTCTTGATCGGCATCTTGCTGGCCGACTTCACCGGCGCTGAGTAGCGCTTGCCGTTGTTGTTTGCATTCCCCTTGCGGGCCGCGGACGTCGACTTGGACTGGGGCTTTCTAGCCATGATATTTCTCCTTCAACTGCTGCAATTCCTGCGCGATTTGGTCATCCTTCGCAGCGGCCGATATTCCCTTATCGGCTTACTCTGCCAGACGCCGAAGCATGTATCAAATGCATCAGGAAAACTCAAGTTATGAGACGAGTTTCAGCGATCAGTACTGCGGCCCACCCGGGTTCACGTCCTTATTCCATAGCAGAATCCCGCCCGCCATGCTTTTCACGTCCTTGAAGCCCTGCTGTCGCAACGCCTGAGCGAATGACATCGAGCGTTGCCCGCTGCGGCAGTGGACGATGACTTTTTCGTTCGACTTGTCGGCGATCTCGCTAAAGCGTTGCGGAAGTTGCTGCAGCGGCAGAAGTGTCGTGCCGTCGATGTGCGTGATCTGATGTTCGTTCGGTAATCGGCAATCGATGAAGACGAACTTCTCGCCACGATCGAGCAGTGCTTTCACTTCGCGCGGCGTCACTTCCCAATCAGGCTTGAACGGATAACCAGGCGGTAAACCGCGGGCATCCAGCGACGGATCGGACTGCGCTTTCGCGCCGCCGCTCTTCGAGTGCTTCACTTCGTTGGCGGTTTCTTCCAGAGATTTCGGATCGAGGATCGGCACGCCGCAGAACTGTTCGTAGTCGATTGGTTCGGTGATGGTTGGATTGTCGCCGCAGACCGGGCAGTTCTTGTCGCGGCGAAGTTTGAACGTGCGGAAATCGAAATCCATCGAAGCGAAGACGGTGAGTTTTCCGATTGCCGGCGTCCCGACTCCCAAGATCAGCTTGATGACTTCGTTGGCCTGGAGCGTGCCGATGATTCCCGGCAGCACACCGACGACGCCACCTTCGGCGCAGCTCGGCACCGACCCCGGATCCGGCGGTTCCGGATACATGCACCGATAGCACGGCCCGCGCTCGCCATCTCGCAATGGATTCGGCAAATGCGGCGCGAAGACCGTGATCATTCCTTCGAAGCGGAAAATGCTTCCGTAGACGTTCGGCTTCTTAAGCATCACGCAGGCATCGTTCACGCAGTACCGCGTCGGGAAGTTGTCCGTGCCGTCGATGATGATGTCGTAATCTTTGAGCAAGTCGAGCACGTTCGAGCTGTTCACGACGACCTTGTGCTCGATCACGTTCACATCCGGATTCAGATCCTTCAATCGCTTGGCGGCCACTTTCACTTTGTCTTCGCCGACGTTGCTCACGCCGAAGAGAATCTGCCGCTGAAGATTGCTCGGGCTGACGACGTCGACGTCGGCGAGTCCGATCGTTCCAACACCTGCGGCTGCGAGATAGAGCGAGATTGGACAACCCAATCCGCCTGCGCCGATGCAAAGCACTTTCGCGTTGAGCAGTTTCTTCTGCCCTTCCATGCCAACTTCCGGCAACAGCAGGTGCCGGCGATAGCGATTCACCTGATCGCCGGTGAGTTGGGTGACGGGAGGTTTGTTCGTCGGGGTTGTCGTGGCGGGGTCAGCACATTGAGTCACAGCAAGATCCTTTCGCGCGGTTGGGAGCGATCATAGGCGAGCGCGTGAATTTGAACAGAGTTTTACGATCGATGAATGAATCCGCGCGATGAACGATTGACCCGGCGGGCGCGATATCGCTATACCTAACTAAAGCCGAACTTGCACCCGTCTTGGGGTCCCGATCCAGGGAAGGATCGAACGCGCGCGACGAGACGCGCGTAACAAGACGTTCGGCGGATCGGACGAATCAGATGAAATTGCTCACCTGCCACAACGGCCAGCTCCACGCCGCGCATTCCGAACTCGGAAGCGGCGCAGGCGCGGGCCAGCGATCGTTTGTGACGGGGTTTTCCGCACTCGATGAACTGTTGCCCAACGGCGCCTTCGCGCGCGGCGCGGTTCATGAACTGCTGGCGATCCCGTCGCATCCATCGCCGTTCTTTGTCGCGCTGTTCATCGCGCGAGCATCGTCATTAAAAACAGATTCACCACAGAGGCACATAGGCACAGAGAAAGAATTTTTGAACCACAGATTTCACAGATTACACAGATTTGAAAATGCAATTTCTGAATCTGTGAAATCTGTGCAATCTGTGGTTTCTGCTTCTGGTGCGATCGTCTGGTGCGATCCACAAGGCAAACTTTATCCGCCTGCGGTGGCCGCGA
>JACMJD010000729.1 GCA_014380825.1 Phycisphaerae bacterium
AGGTCTTCCGACGCGGTTCGCAGCGAATCATCGAGTCGCTTCAGCTCGATCTGTAGATTGTCGACAACCAGCTCGCGCGACGCCAGATCGCGCTGCCTTTCCAGCTCCTCGCGCTTCCGCTGCTTGAGGACGGGTTCGAGTCTGAAGACAAACTTGGCCATGCGTTACGCAGTTTTCTTTTGCGCGCCCTTCGCGCTCTGAGCCCGGATCGCCTTATCCATTTGTTCAATCCACACAAACAGTTCCATCAACTGCTTTCGCGCGGTCTGCAAATCGCTCGGCGCGTTCGGTTCCTGCTGCAAGTACTGCACGATCTTCGGTCGCGCCTGCACGGCCAGATCGAATTCAGGATTTGCGCCTTGCACGTACGCGCCGATGTTCACGAGATCTTCGATCTCTCCATAAATCGCGAGCAACGCCAGGATGCGTCGCGCGGCGCGAACTTGTTCCGCGTCGGTCACATCGCTGCGCACGCGGCTGATGCTCTGGATGACATCGATGGCTGGGAAGTGCCCGCGGTTCGCGAGCGATCGGCTGAGCCAAAGGTGACCATCCGTGATCCCTTTCACCGCATCTGGTATCGGTTCGTTGAAGTCGTCGCCTTCGACAAGAACGGTGTAGAAACCGGTAACGGAGCCGGCCGACGTCTTGCCGGCGCGCTCTAAAATCTCTGGCAACAGCGCGAACACGCTGGGCGGAAAACCCTTGGTCGCCGGCGGTTCGCGCGCGGCCAGGCCGATTTGGCGCTGCGCCTGTGCCATGCGCGTCAGCGAATCCATCAGCAAAAGCACCTGTTTCCCGCGATCGCGAAAATACTCCGCGACCGTGCACGCAACCTTTGCCGCACGCACGCGCAACAGCGGCGCATCGTCCGCCGTGGAGACGATCACGACGCAGCGCTTCAACCCTTCGGGGCCGAGACTGTTTTCAAGAAATTCTTGCACTTCGCGTCCGCGCTCGCCGATCAGCGCGATCACCGAGACATCCGCGCTGGTATATCGCGAGATGCTCGACATCAGCGTCGACTTACCCACGCCGGGCCCGGAGAAGATGCCCATGCGCTGCCCGAGGCCGCAGGTGTGCAGGCCATCGATCGCGCGAATGCTCGTGGCGATCGGCTCACGGATATTGATCCGATCCAGCGGCTTGCTGCCGCGGCCATCGATGCGGCGAGACTCGCTCAACGGCAGCGGCCCTTTGCCGTCCACCGGATTTCCGAACCCATCTAAGACGCGGCCAAGCAGCTCATCGCAGCACCAGATGCGCGGGGCCGCGGAGATGTTTTCGATCGGATCGCCGCGCGAGATCCCGCTGACGGCGCTCAGCGCCATCAGCAGCGTCTGACCATCGCCAAAGCCGATCACTTCGGCGCTGCTGATCTTCCCGCCAAAGCTTTCGATCTGACACAGTGATCCGATCGGCAACGGCAGATTGCTCGCCTCGATCGTCAACCCGCTGATGCCCACGACCTGGCCAACGATGCGATAAGGCATCGCATTGTCGATCGTCTCGAGTTGAGTGGCGAACATGGTCATAAGGCTAGAAGTCTTTTTGGGCAGGGATTAGTTCTGCCGCGATGCGACTAATCTGATTTTCCAAATCCGCATCGATCTGCCCGCCGGCGGTGAAGATGCGGCAGCCACCGGGGGCCAGCGTTTGATCGTCAATCAGCGCGACGTGTTCCAGCGCTGGCCAGTTCGTTTTCAGTTCGGGGAGCACGCGTTCGAGGGATTGTCTTTGCGATGGGTGAATCGCGATCCGCACATCGGATGCGTGGATGGCGAGCTTCATGGCCTCGCGGACGTTGGCGGTGACGACCGCCCCGCCACCATTTTCTCCGCCGATCGAAACCAGCCGTGTGACTTTCCGCGCGATCGCAACGGCCAGCCGCAGCACGTCTGTGCTGGCTTCGGTCTCCAGCATCCGGCGAGATTCGTTCAGATCCGCCGACGCGCGCGTGAGTGCTTCGATCAGCAACTGCAATGATTGTCGATGCTCATCCAGCGCCTGCTGCTGCCCGACGGTGCTGCCTTCCTTCAGGCCGTTTTCGTATCCAGCCGCTCGTCCTTCGACGTTTCCCTGTTCCTGTGACTGCTTTTTCAACTCTTCGCCCATGCGCTGCGATTCCACCAGAATGCGAGCCGCCTGGTTCTTCGCGCGCAAGATGATCGCATTCGCCTGCGCCTCGATGTCGGCCATCGAGAACGGCGAAAGCGTTGAGGGGACGGAGTTGGATTTAATTAGTCCCATAGAGAGTAGAGGGTAGACGGTAGAGGGTAGACGGTAGAGGGTAGGGAGGAATAAATTCCTAACCTCTACCCTCTAACCTCTACCCTCTATCAAACGACCATTTCTTTCTCACCACCACGGCCCGCGATAATGATCTCGCCCGCATCTTCCAGTCTTCGCACGACATCGACGATCTTCTGCTGCGCCGACTCTACGTCGCTCACTCGCACCGGGCCCATGTATTGCATGTCTTCGCCGATCAGTTGCGCGGCGCGCTCGGACATGTTCTTGAAGATCTTGTTTTTCAGTTCTTCGCTGGCCGTCTTCAGGGCGAGGCTCAGCACCTCGTTGTCGATTTCTTTCAGCACGGCCTGAATGCCCTTGTCGTTCACCAGCAGGATGTCTTCGAACACGAACATCAGGCGGCGAATCTGTTCGACCAGATCCGGATCCTCGGCCTCCAGGCCTTCCATGATTCCTTTTTCCGTCGACCGATCCGCCAGGTTGAGCATCTCCGCCACCGTGTCGACGCCGCCGGCTTTTTCGAACGTCTGGCTGACGATGTCGCTCAGGCGATGCTCCAGACCCTTTTCCACTTCCTTGATCACTTCCGGATTCGTCTGCTCCATATTGGCGACGCGCTTCACCACTTCGATCTGCTTCTGACTCGGCAACCCGACGAGAATTTCCGATGCCTTCTGCGGCGGAAGGTGCGCGAGGATCAGCGCGATCGTTTGCGGATGCTCATCCTGAATAAACGTCAGCAAGTTTTCCGATTCGGCCTTCTGCAGGAATGAGAACGGCGTGGTCGCGACCTGCTGCGTGACTTGCTTGATCGCCTTCTCCGCCTCGCCGGCGTCGAGGCTTTTTCGCAGCAGATTTTTTGCGTATTCCAGTCCGCCTTCGCTGACGTACGAGTTGGCGAGCGCGACGTTGTAGAACTCTCCGAAGATCTCTTTGCGCACGTTCAGCGAGATCTCGCCCAGCGACGCGATCTCGCGGCTGACTTCCTCGATCGCCTCAGGCGGCAACCGCTTCAGAATCTCCGCCGCCTGATCCTGCTCCAGCGTGAGCAGCAGGATGGCGGCTTTTCGAACTCCGGAATTGTCGGGCATATTCGTAGGGGCGGCGTCACGCCGCCC
>JACMJD010000730.1 GCA_014380825.1 Phycisphaerae bacterium
CCGGACTTTCGCTCCGATTTCGATCGTGACCTGATGTACTCGGGCGTGTGGCGTTACACGCAGAACAATCAGAACATTTTTCTGTCGTTTCCGGCCACGTCGAGACTCTCGCGCGATATTTCGTATCTGCTCGCCGAAGCGGGCTGGCTGCTGTATCACGAGCTGGCGCACGCATCGGACTTCATGCCGGTTTCCGCGCGCGGATCGCTGAACAATTCGCTGTCAGCCTGGGGCAACATTTCGCCGCGTTTTCAGGCGCAGCAACTCCCGTCGGACCTGATGGCGGGCAGCTTCCCGCTGCAATCGGCGCAGCTTCGAGGTCTGGCGCAAGTGAAGTTCTTCGGCGCCACGGCGGACGCAACCCAGCGCGCATACACGCCGAACGACGTTGCGAATTTCTTCGCCAACGACCGCGCGACCGACGAATACAGTTACTCGACCACGCGCGAAGATCTCGCGATGACGTTCGAGGAATTCATGATGGCGCGCAACCATGCATGGCGGCGTGACGTTGCGATCACCGACAAGATCGGCCCGACGACGACCAGCAGCAACCTGATCGTGCGTTTCGGGCAGCGCGGGCGCATCGGCGAATCGACGATCAAACCACGCGCTCGCTATGCCGTCGGCGAGCTCGCGCCGTGGGTCAATCTGGTTGAAGTCGATAACCTGGCGACGCCGATTCCGATGCGCGCCGGAGATTCGTGGCAGAGCAATCTGGTCGTGCCAGCACCGCCGGGCGGGATGGCGGGGGCGCTTGCGCTTCGCATGCCGCTTGATTTTGCATCCGATCGCGCGCTGCTTGAACGCGCGTTATCGGGACCACACGGCCATCATGGTCACGGGTCGCCCAGCGAGCGTTGGTTGAAGCGCGCGTCACGCTGAAACACAACCCCCACGAGAAATCATGGACGGCGTCCTGCGAAAATTTCTGCGATTGTTCGTCTGCGTCTTGCTGCTCACCGCGAGCACAGTTCACGCGCAAACCAATCGCGGACTGTTCTGGAAAGTTGAAAAGGACGGCCGAACAAGTTATCTGTTCGGCACCGTGCACGTTTGGAAGCGGGAATGGTTGCCGCTTAACCCGGCGATCGAGAAAGCGTTTTCCGACTCGAAGACGCTTGCGGTGGAGCTCGATCCCTCGAAAATGGACGTGGCGAGCGCCGCGCAGCGAATGATGCTGGCCGGCGGCGACACTCTCGAAGCGCGGCTCGGCAAGCCACTGTTCGAACAAACCAGGGCGGAGACGGCCAAGCTCGGCGTGCCCGAAGCGGCGATCGCGACGATGAAGCCGTGGGGTGTGATGCTGGTGCTGGCGGCGACCAAGCTGCAGCAACTGGGCTTCACGCCCGACGCCGGCCTCGACAACTATCTGATTCAGAAAGCCGGTGCCGGCGGCAAACGCATCGTCGAGCTCGAATCAGGCGATCAACAGTTGGCGATGCTCGATGGGTTAAGCGCCCGATTGCAGAACGCGATGTTGAGTGACTTCCTGGCCAACATGGAACGTACGCCGCAGGTGATCGGCGATATCGTCGTTGCCTGGAAGAGGGGCGACGCTGCCGGTGCGTACGCGCTGAATCAAAAGGGTTTCAACGATTCGGAAGCCAAGCGCGAGTTTGACGACAAGTTCTTGTATCAGCGCGACGTGGCGATGACGCGCGGGATCGAAGAGCTGCTGCGCCAACCCGGGCCGCACTTCATCGCTGTCGGGTCGCTGCATTTGGTGGGGCCGAAGAGCATTGTCGAACAGCTCAAGGCAAAGGGATATCGAGTCGAGCAAATTTAGTCGCGAAGTGCTTCATAATGCGCGCC
>JACMJD010000008.1 GCA_014380825.1 Phycisphaerae bacterium
GGCTTGTGCGCCCAACTGATCGGCGTGCCAATCAGGCGCGGCCGGGCCCAATACTCCACGCCGGCGCCGCGAGATCTCACGACATCGACCGTTCGCATCGCGATGTCTACCCTGGAGGAATCGCCCTGGAGAATCAATCTGGTGCGAAACAAATCCACCGGCGGCACCGAATATGGCGCGGGTTCGGCGCCGACCGCGATCGTCGTCGCACCGTCGCGCACGTGCTTTTGCAACCGCTCGGCGGCGATGATTCGCGTTGAGCGGTCTTGCGAATCGTCGATGAAATGCCAGACGTACGACGCACCGGCGAACGCCGTCGGGATCAGAGCCATCGCGGCGATCGAGTATGCGATCCGCGGCTTGAAAGACGCGAGTCCCGCAAACGCGACGATTGTCATTGCGATGTCGGGAAGAAGCGCGAACCGCGCGTACTCGGCGGGCTTGTTCGTCGCGAGCATGAAAAACTGGATCAGGATGATCGCTGAAGCCGCCGCGAGCATCACGAGCAGCGGGTGCTTTCGGATCTCGGGGATTCGGGCGAGCGCGAGAATGGCGATCAGCCCCGCCGTGCCAAGACCGAGGAGACGAATCGCGTTTACGACGCCGTCGATCGAGGGAGGCGCTTGATACATCGCCTGCGAGTTTCGCAGGTTCGACAGCAGGACCGTGCGATCGCCAAGCAGGTGAATCAGCACGTACGGATTGGTGATGAAGTAGACATCGATGGCGATCACGACGCTCGCCAGCAGGATGATGAACCGCTGGCCCCAGGTCTCGCGGCGAAGCCAGGCCATGATCGGGAGGATGACGATCGCGGGAATCGCGCTGAGAACCATTCCCGCCGCCGCGCCGACGAGCGCGCCGGCGATCGCCCACCAGCGCTTCTTACCGGTGTCGATAAATTTCGTCGCCGCGATAATCGCCAGCAGGATCAGCACGGCCGCGGGCAGGTGCGGCTTAGCTTCGTGGGCCATGTTCACCACGACCGGCATGAACGCGTAACACAACGTCGCGCCGGCGGCGAGGATCGGTTGATTCGTCAATCGCCGGACGATCCAAAACACCGAGCAGGCGCCCAAGATCGCCCAGGCGGCGGTGTACAGCCGCGCGATGACGTAGAAGCGTCCGAACTCTTCGGGATGATCGAGGTAGTATGTCGAATCCGCCTTCGGATTTGCGAAGACTTTGATCAGAGCGCCGACCGGGTAAATCCACAGCCCGCCATACTGATAGAGCTTCGGATCGAAATCGCGGATGCCCGGTCGCATCGAGGCGAGGGCCATCATCGTGATCATTTCGTCGGGCTGGTACGTATAGAGCCGATACCGGCGGACAATCTCGGCGCGCTGTTGATCGGTGGCGTTGAGCACGACGGGTTCCGTCGAGCGCGCCAGCGGATTGCGATCGACATCAGCGCCCAGGTTCGACTGTGAAGCACGATCCGCCGCCAGCGCGGCGATTTCTTTGCCGGACCAAACGGGGTGGTCGCCGAAGAGAAACGAATCGGCTTTGCGTGAGGGCAGACCCCAGGTGATGCCGAGGAGGAAGACGAGTGCGCTGATTGTGAGGACGGAGACCAGGAGCGATCGTTCGCGGGCGCGGGACATGGTCGGGAGCATATCTCAGGAATCTCAAGTGCGGGGAATCCGGGCGTTCGGGGAATACCCTCACACCCGGCGTTGACGAGTTTTCGGGGTGCCCAGCACGTGTCGCGGTCACGTCGCGCTTTTCTTGACGAGGATTACGGTTGCGACTAATTTACGCGCTTCCGCTTCGTGCAAAATTGCACGAACTGTTGGATTGGCAGCGCCAGACCCATGCCTAAGGACTCTCCAAAGGGTTCCCCGAACGATTCAGGGGATCAGAATTGGGGCCGGTTTCTCGGCATCGGTCTGGAGATCGGCGTTGGTGCGGCGATCGGGTATTTCGTCGGTAGCTGGCTCGACAAACGCTTCAACTGGCACGGCTACGGTGTGCTGGGCGGCGTGATGATCGGGCTGGCGGCCGGGATGTACCTGCTGATCAAAGACGCGATTCGAATGAACAAAGATTGATGCGAACGATCGTCATCATTCCCGTTCTCATCGCGATCTGTGCAGCAGGCGGATATGCCGTCGCCTTGGCGATGTCGAAGACGCCGCCCGTGCGGGAGATCGTCGCCGCGGCCCTGGTCTGTTTGATCGCCAGCGAACTGGCGTTTGTTCCGATTATGCTGACCCGTGGCGCGAGCCAGGCGTCGATTTCGCAGGCGGCGCTGGTCAGCACGATGATCCATCTGTTCGCCTGCTGCGGACTCGGTGGCGGATTGATCGTCACCAAGGCGTTTTCGCTCGGGCCGGCGTTTGCGTACTGGCTGCTCGGGTTGTACTGGCTGACGCTGATCGTGCTGGTAATCGGTTTGGTCGGCGCGGTGAAGGCCGCACCGGTCGGCGACGCCGCAAAAGTGTAAATCGACACGCGACCTCAAGGAACGAGAACAACATCATGCCGCTCGCTCTGCTCGCCGCCTCCGATCCACTCGACCATGTGCTGCCGCATTACCTGTTCACCTTGCCCGGCGGGATCAAGGTCAACAACCAGATGTTCATGGCCGTGGTCGCGGCGGTGCTCATGCTGCTGATCTTTCCGGTGCTGTTCCGCAAGTCGCAGTCGGATGCCCCGCGCGGCGCGCGGAACTTTTTCGAATCGATCCTTGAGTATCTTCGCCTGGAAGTATTCCGCCCGGCTTTGAAGGAGCACACCGATCGATTCGTGCCGTTCCTCTGGACACTGTTCTTCTTCATCCTGTTCTGCAACCTGCTGGGACAAATCCCGATCGGCGAGATGCTCACGGTCGCGACGGGACACCCGTCGCACTACGGCGGCACCGCGACCGGCACGATTGCCACCACCGGCGCGCTGGCGTTGTGTACGCTGTTCGCGATCCACTTCAGCGGCATCTGGCAGGTGGCTCGTTCGCTGATCGACGGCACGTACGGACAGCACGGTCATCACGAAGAGCATTCATCCGATGGCACACACGGGCACGACGCGGCCCACGATCTGGAGCATGTCCGCGGCGATGCCCTCGCCGCGGACCTTCCAGGCAACTTCAAGGCGCTTGGTAATCCGACGAAGCACTACGAAGACGACGAGCACGTGCGGCATCAGGGTGATGGCATCCGTCAGGGCGGCGGAAGCGAACACGGCGGCCATGGTCACGGACACGCAGGCGGCATGAACGCCGCCGCCGCCGCAGTTGTGGCAGTGCCGCTGTATCTGTGGAACTTCGCGCCCCACCCGTTCAAGCCCGCACCGGGCGCATCACCGTGGGGTTGGATCATCGACGTCCCGATGTGGTTAGTCTTGCTAGTCCTGGAAATCGTGGGCGCGGTGATTAAGCCATTCGCGCTCATGATCCGACTGTTCGCCAACATGATCGCCGGCCACATCGTGCTGGCGGTGCTGGTTGGCTTGATCCCGGTGGGCGCGGGCATCGCAGCACAGATCGGCATCGGCGCGCCGGTGACAATCCTGAGCCTGTTGATTCGATTCCTCGAACTGTTCGTGGCGTTCCTGCAAGCGTATATCTTCACGTTCCTCGCGACGCTGTTCATCGCGAGCGCAGTGGCGCCCGAGCACTAACGAACCTCGTCCATGAGCAGCCGACGCCGGGACACTTTACTTAAGTTCGGCACAAAATCATTCGCGAGGTTTCGATCGACATCTCGGTCGGCTCGCACAGTATCCGGAGGAATCCGGAAGGAGATACGACATGATGATGGATCTATTGGCACAGGCCACGAATGCCGCGCCACTGGTGGGCGACCGTGGTTTGCTCGCGATCGGCGCGGGCATCGGCGCCGGGCTGATTTGTATCGGCTCGGCCAAGGGCATCGGCCATCTCGCCGGTCAGGCCATGGAAGGCATTGCTCGTCAGCCCGAGGCGGGCGGACGCATTGGCACGAACATGATTATCGCCGCGGCGCTGATCGAAGGATTCACGTTCTTCGCGCTGGTCATTTGCTTCCAACTCGGCGGCAAGTTCGTTTGGCCGTGATCGAATCGGATTTTCACAGCGTTCGATCGGCGAAAGCCGGTCGGACGCCTTTCTTGCGAAGGACGCAACATGAAGCATTATCGATTGAGTTGGATGATGGCGCTGCTCGCCGCGATCACGTTCGCGCTGCCGCTGGCCGGTTTCTCGGCGGCGCCGAAAGGCGCGTCGATGACCGATACGACGCATGCTTCCGGCGCCGCGGGTGGCGCAGATACGGCCGTGGATACGGGCGCTGGTCACGCTGGAGGCGGGCACGGAGCCGCGCCGCTGCTTCCATCAACTGCGCACGAAGCGCAGGAGTTCTTCTTGACCCCGGCCATATGGACCATCGTCATTTTCTTGATCATGCTGATCATCCTTTACCCGATGGCGTGGAAACCCGTGCTCGCGGGGCTGAAGGCACGCGAGAAGCGCATTCGCGACGACATCGCCGGTGCCGAGGCGTCGCGGAAGCGTGCCGAAGCGACGCTTCAGGAATACGACGCGAAACTGGCTTCGGCACAGTCGCAAATCCGCGAAATGCTCGCCAAAGCCCAGGCAGATGGTGAGCAGCTCGCCACCAGCATTCGCATGACGGCCCAGAAGGAAGCGGAGGAGGCGAAGGATCGCGCGATGCGCGAGATCGACGCATCCAAGAACGCCGCGGTCGGCGAGATCTACAACCAGGCCGCGGAGCTGGCGACCAACATCGCGTCGAAAATCCTGCGTCGCAACCTGAACGCCGACGACCAGAAGCAACTCGTCCGCGAGAGTTTGGATCAGTTGCAGACAATTAAGTAGAGGAGAGAGGGTAGAGGGCAGAGCTTAGAGGTTAGGAAAGATGAATTCACGTTCTTCCTAACCTCTAACCTCTACTCTCTAACCTTTACCACATGCACGAACGCGCACACTATTCGATGACCGCTTTGAGCTACGCTAACGCGTTGCTCGAGCTGGCGGACGAGAGCAAGACGCCGCCGGAAGCGATCGCGGCTGACCTGGACGGCCTCCGCTCGCTGGTCGGGTCTGACGCGAATTTTCAGCTTTACCTCCGCGATCCATCCATCAGCAAGGAAGGCCGATGGACCGTGTTGCGAAAGGTGCTGCAAGCTCAGGTCTCGCCGCTGCTGTTGCAGTTCATGGGCGTGTTGAACGAGAAGAACCGCCTTGGCCTGCTGACGCAGATCGCGGATGCGTTTGATGCCATCCTCGACGAGAAGCTCGGCAAGGTGGAAGTGGACTTGATCGTCGCGCACAAACTGTCGCCGGACGAACTGCGAGATGCGACACAGCGCATCACGCAGGCGCTGAAGCGCGAGGCGGTGGTTCACCCATACGTCGACGAATCGATCATCGGCGGAATGATCCTGCGCGTGGGCGACAAGCTGATCGACGCGAGCGTGAAGAATCAGTTGCACGCGATCAAAGAAAAGTTGTTGGCATCGAAGCCGAAGTAAAAAAGAGTTGCTAGTTACTAGTTGCTGGTTGCTAGTAACGGCTGATTTATGCGGTGTTTTTAACTAGCAACTAGAAACTAGCAACTAGCAACCGGAGCGACAGATGGCAATCAACGTTGCGGAAATCACCAGTGTTCTGAAGCGCGAGATCGCGGGCTTCGAGCAGCAGGTTTCGGTCAGCCAGGTCGGAACCGTCATCGAAGTCGGCGACGGCATCGCCCGCATCTATGGCCTGAAAGAGGCGATGGCCGGCGAGCTGCTGGAATTTGAAAACGGCACGATGGGTCAGGTCTTCAACCTGGAAGAAGACTCGATCGGCGCCGTCATCTTCGGCAACTA
>JACMJD010000731.1 GCA_014380825.1 Phycisphaerae bacterium
CAACTGCTCGAGGTGCCTTGTCGTTTGATTGAATCCGAAATGCTGCTCGCAACGCGCTCGCAGCGATTTGCCGAGCTTGTTGCGGGTCGTCGTCTCGCGGATGAGCTTGCCGACGCGCTCGATGTAGGCGCCCGCGTCGCGATTGGCGATCGTCGCATCGGAGCCGACCAGCACCGCAGCCTGGCATTGCTCGCTGGCTTCGCCGGCGCGCATTGCGACGACGGGTTTGGCGACGCTCATCGCCTGGAGCACGCCGGTCGCCCTGCTGCCGGGGAACTCCGCGAGATACAGGTCGGCGATGCGCAGGAACCCGGGCAGATCCTTGCGTCTGCCCGCGTAACCCACGCGCTTGCCCACGCCGGCGGATTCGAACTTCCGCTTCTGAGATGCCAGCTCGGCGTCGCCGACCAGCAGATAGATCGCGTGCGGATGGCTGCGAAGGATGTTGATCACCGCGTCGACGAACTCATCGCTGATCGTCTTGTCCAGCTCGTTGCCGCTGGTCGCCAGGACGACCGCGTTCTCCGGTATGCCGTACGTGCTGCGCTGCGGGGCGGCGCCGAGGTTTTCATCGAGGTCGATGCCTTCGAGGATGAACTTACTGTCGATGTTCTTGCGGTTCCAGAAATCCTTGTCGGCGTCGAACTTCACCTGGTCGACATACGTCACGCAGTTGATCCCGCTCATGTACATCGGGGAACGCCGGCTGAGGTTGATCTTCACGCGCCCGACTTCCCACTGCGCGATGAGGGACGCGATCGGGTCGGCTTGGGTTACATCGAAGATGATCACATCAACGCGATCCCGTGCGAGCTGATTCGCGAGTTCTTTGGCGGCGGCGATCACATCCGCATCCGTCGGCGCGAGGAATGTCGTGCTCTTGATCTTGTTCAGTTGGTCGATCGTCTGCTGGCCACGCTTGGCGCTGCCGGCGACGTAGCTTGTTTGCGCGAACTGCTGGCGATCGCGGCGCACGCCGGCTTCAGTCGAGTAAACCTGGAACTTGAATCGCTTGGCGTCGCAGTTCTTCGCGAGGCTCTGGATCGTTCGGCCGGTCGTGTCGTCGTCGACGATGCTTGAGACGATGTACGCAATCTTCGTCTGCTTGTTGTTCCACTCGCCCGGTGCGGGATTCGTCCAGCCGATGCACTGAGCGGCGCGATCGTATTGGGCCGCGATAAACTGGCAGTTCTCGCGGTCGGCCGTGAACGCGCCGCCGTGCTGCAGGTCGTAGGCAACGGCGTTCTGAATCGCCTCGATGCCAAGCCCATACTCACGACGCGCGATGGCACAAGATCCAAACTTCACGATCGGCCCGCAGCGCAGGTCGGTGAGACCGAGAAACCCGCTTACCGAAACGAACTGATTGAGCACTTTCTGGTCGGAGTAATCGATCGCCTCCAGGCTCTGCATCATGTGCTGCTGCGCCCGGCGAAGATCCAGCATCGCGTTGGCATGATGAGCCAGGAATTTCTCCGCGCTGTTGGCGGATTCCTGGTAGACCTCAAGGAGGTCGGCTTCGATCAACTCACCTTTGTTCACGCGTTCGACGAGTTCCATGAGCGAGGGCATGAGGCGCTCTCCAACTGTAATGTGATGACGGACCAACTAACGACGCCAACTGAAGGCGTTTGAAGTGTTATCGGGCGAGACCGGCGCGGGGCATGAATTTACGTCCGGTTAAATCGACGCAATCAGGGATCGAATTATCGAAGCGCAAATCACGTCGAACACTGATGTTGCGGGCGCTGGCGGGCACGCAATCGCATCGCGACAACGACGAATCATTTCCTGACTCGATTGACCGGGACGGATGACCGCTCGCGACGCGAAGTCCATCGCGTGTATGCGATGCTGATTCGGAAAAACGTGGAGCAGTGCGACGGACGGAGCGAGCTCGCGAGCGAACGTTGATCGATCCTCCATCGCGTCTGAGTCCCAGTTCTTCCCGAACATCCGGAACGGAAGCTTCGCATCGGAAAGGGTGCGAACCAGACCTCGCTGGTACGCGGGAACGATCAGGGACGAGATGAACTTCGCACGATTGAGCGTCTCCCCGCTCACGTCGAGCTTGCGCATACGCGATGTCAGATATTGTTCGACGTCGTCGTTGATCGCAAAGGGGTTTGCGGTGAGCTCATCCGACACCATCTCCCAGAGCAATCGATGACTGGAAAAATCGTCGATGTTTACCGGTGGTTCAAGTTTGAATGTGTCTGCGACGATCGCAATGAACGGCGCACCGCTGAATCCGTTGTGCGGTTCAACGAAAAGCGTCCCGCCCGCCGGCGGTTTCGCAATCCGAACTTCGGATTCTCTCCAACCCGCGCGACCAGCAACCGCGACATCGCATTCATTGAGAATCAACAATCGATCTCGCGCTCCGCACGTACTGCGCGTCGGAACATTCCCGTTTGTCACCCACGTCACCCAGGGAATTTCGTCCGAGACGATCCCCGGTGCATCCGCACGTGAGATATCCACCGTCACGATCGCGCCGCACTGCGATGCAATCCGCGCTACCGCGAGCGCTGATGACTGACTCGGATCATCTGGATCGACGAAGACGCAATCGTCATCGCGCGCAGAGTTCGCGAGGATCGCGCCCCAATCGTTCCACAATCGTCTTTGCGACGCACCGACGATGCATAAGCGATTCGATTGATCGTGCTGCTGAGAACGCAGCGATTGGATCTGCACGGCACGATCGGCCGTCACCTTTGAGAAGACGCGCTGGGCTTCGGTAATCATCGAGTCCAACGACTCAGGCGCAATACCGGTCACGCGAATGAACTGGGATGGAATCGAGAGCCCCGGGATGCGGTCGAACAATTCCTGTAACTGTTTCGACCACTCGTCGCCGGCGACGAAATGGACGCGGTTTGTAGCGACATCCTTCGAGAAATCCTGGCAATGTAAAATGAACCGAAAGTCGGTTTCATCCGGCACGATCGCGATGATTGCTTGCTCGGGTCGAAGCTTATCGAGCGCCACTCGAATGGCAGCACCGTGCGCAGGTGCGAGAAAGCAAGCAACCGTGCCGGTGACGTCAAGCTTTCGAAGCTGCGCGATCGCAGCACGACTGGGGACCGAGCAGCCGGTGATCCACCGACCTTCGGCGTCGCGCGCGGTCAGCGCGCCATCGCGCCCAAACGTCCAATCGAGATCGAGGGCATCCGCATTGAGAGCGCACGACGCGTTGCTTGATCGATTCGCATCCGCTCGCTGCTCAGCGAGCGCGGCGCGCGCGATAGGTTCGATAGACACCGTCACTTCGATCGTTATCGGACTTTTCGAGCGAATCGCGTGAATGCACGTCTTCGTCGTAGCCACGAACGCAAGTTCGTGGACCGTCTATCGCATAACGCGCGCTCCTCATCCACGAACTTGCGTTCGTGGCTACCACAGATGTTTGCAGTCAGTCGACGTTTGCGTTTCGCTCGAACGCTCGCGTCGATATATCCTTAAGAAGCTATGAAGTTCACCAAGATGCACGGCATCGGCAACGACTACGTCTACGTCGATTGCTTCAAAGAACATGTTGACGACCCCGCAAAGGTTTCGCGGGCGATCTCCGATCGTCACAAAGGCATCGGCAGCGATGGGTTGATCCTGATCGAGCCAAGCAAAGTGGCCGACGTGCGGATGCGCATGTTCAACGCGGACGGCTCGGAGTCCGAAATGTGCGGCAACGGCGTGCGCTGCGTCGCGAAATACGCGTTTGATCATGGACTAAGCAAAGCCAATCCAATCAGAGTCGAAACGGGCCGCGGTGTGCTGAACATCGCGATGAAGGTCGTCGAAGGGAAAGTGCGCGAAGCGACGGTGGATATGGGCGCGCCGATCCTCGAATCAGAGAAGATTCCGGTCGACCCATCGAAAATATCCGACGAAGTGCGCGGCGCGACGTTCGTGTCGATGGGAAACCCGCACGCCGTGATGTTCGTGGATGACGTCGCGTCCCTCGATCTCAATTTGATCGGTCCTCGCGTGGAGCGACACCCGGCGTTCCCAAAGCGGATCAACGCCCACTGGGTGCAAGTCCACTCGCGCGACGAAATCACCATGCGCACCTGGGAGCGCGGCAGCGGCATCACCCAGGCCTGCGGCACCGGCGCCGCCGCTGTGTGCGTCGCGGGTGTGCTGACAAATCGCACGAACCGCAAAATCCTCGCGCATCTGCCGGGCGGCGATCTCACACTCGAGTGGCGAGAATCCGACGATCACGTCTACAAAACCGGTCCGGCCGTGGAAGTGTTCTCGGGTGAGTGGTTTCCGAATTCGTAGCATGGATTTCTCAACCGCTGCTACAGCAGGTATCGCGCGCGGCTCACCGCCCATTGGATGACCTTGTCGCGCCACGGGCGTTGGCGCCACAGGGCAGGATCCATGCGTTTCGCGTAGCAAATGTCGTTCTCGAACAGCTCGTGCATCTGGTTGCCGAACGTCTCGTTGCGGATGATGGCGCTGAGCTCGGAATTGAATTCGATGCTCCGCGTGTCGAGATTCGTCGAGCCGACCACCGACACGCATCGATCCACGCAAATCGTCTTCGCGTGAAGCACGGCGGCCTGGCGCTCGTAGATTTCGACGCCGGCTTCCATCAGGCA
>JACMJD010000732.1 GCA_014380825.1 Phycisphaerae bacterium
GAGGTGACGGTTAATATGTCTTCAAAAGTGTACACACGGCTCGGGGTTTCCGTCAAAGGAAAAGTGGAGACCTGATTACGTGAATACGTGATTACGTGAGAATCCCGTGCTCTTCTCACATAATCACGTATTCACGTAATCAGACCCCTCCTCACCAGGTATATTTCACCGTATAAGTCACCGTCTTTTCCCCATCCGCGGGCACATCCACCGGCATATGCACCGTGCGGAAATCCTGCTTTTCAAACTTGTCGCTGCTGGAGGTAATCTCCCAGTTCGTCCAGCGATACAGGTTCTCCTTCACGATCACCCGCACCGCTTCCTTCTTGTGGTTCCGCAGCTTGATCTCGAAGCTCTCGGTGATGACGTGGCCGTTCTGGTTGATGGTGAAGCCGGTCTGCTTGCGCTCGCCGACGATGTCGAAGGCGCTGCCGAGCTTGACCATTACCTCTTCATCTTTGGGCGTGTGCTGAATCACGTCTTCGCCGATGAATTCGAGTGACTGGTTTGCATCGTCCCGCTTGTAAACCCGCACCCGACCGGCGGGCAGCGGCATGCCCATTCCGTTTTTCTCGCTGTTCTGCAGCAGCAGATAAATGTCGACCTTCTTGTTGCTCTCGGTGCCGAGATTCTGATCCATGCCCGGCGACGGCGCGATCCAATATCGCCACTGCTCGGCCAGGCCGTAGTAAACGTAGGTCTTGTTGATCGCGACATCGTTGTGAGGCGGGAAGAGCTCGATCTGCTTGGTAGAGTTGTTCGCAATCGAAGTCGGCCGGCCGAGCGTGTAGAGGTGGTATTCGAAGAACGATTTCTCCGCGAACCCGCCAGCCGCGCCCGCCCGGAGCTCATCGCGCGCCATCGCCTGCTGCGGATA
Organism: Phycisphaerae bacterium; assembly: GCA_014380825.1. Next base: position 878 of record JACMJD010000732.1, read on the forward strand.
GACTTGTCCCGGCGGCCGCACGCGCTGCACGTCGCCCGCGACCAGCTTCAACTTCGCATTCGGATAACTTGCGCCGCTTTCGTTCAGCAACGTCACCCACGCCCCGACATCGGCGGCCGTGTCTTTCTCGTTCACGACCAGGTTGTAGTCGGCCCGCCAGGTGATGCCGCTCGTTTGATAGGTGACTAGCGCATCATGCTTTCCCGCGCGATTGGTGTCGATCTTCCACACCAGCGTCGGCTTGGTGATCAATCCCGAACCGCTATCGCTCAACATCACGGCGGTGATGTCGGAGTTGCGCGGCAAGATCATGACCGGTTGTTTCGGATCGCCGGTCTGCAAGATGACGCTGCTCGCATCGACGGCCAGCAGTCTTCCGCTGACCGGTTTGGGCGCTTCGTTCTGCGCTTCGCGGCGCATGATGATCACGTCCTTGTCGAGATATTTCTCCAGCAGCTTTTCGCTGCTGAGCACGTCGTACTCGTAATTCTGTTCGAGCACGCTGGTCGAATCAGGCGCGGTGTTCGATCGAAACGACACCGTCGTCGGATCGATCCCGCTGGCGACGTCGGTGAAGCGAATCGTGTTCTCGCCATTCTGAAGTTCGATGGGTCGAACTTCGCGCACGACGCCGTAGCCGGGCAGTTGGAGCTGATATCGTCCGTAATAACCCTGCATCAGCCGCTGCTGCGCGAGCTGCTGCGGGTCGAACGTCGCGGGGTCGGCGGTGGAATAAACGGTGAGCGAGAAATCCTGCGCGACCGCGAGTGAAGCGGATGCGACAACTGCAAGAAGAAATGATTTGATCATGTTCCATCTCCGTGGTGCGAGAAAACAAATTGAATCGCGAGTAATCTTCGCATCGCTTGATCGCCGACGCGAACATTCTGCTGATCACGTATGCGCTGCTCGGCCCGTTGCCGTGGCTGCTGCTCTTGGCGCTCATGCTGCTTGGCCGTGAACGGATGATGCGGCTGAAGCGGAAGGTTGATCCGCTCCCGGAAAATCCACCGCACGTCACCGTGATCATCCCGGCCAAGGATGAAGGCGCGGGGATCGCGCGGTGCATCGAGCGCGTGTTGGCGCTGGATTATCCGAGCTTTGATGTGATCGCCGTGAACGATCGCAGCGGCGACGACACGGGCGCGATTCTCGATTCGCTGTCGCGAGAATCGACCAGGCTTCGAATCGTTCACATCGCGAAGCTCCCCGACGGTTGGCTCGGCAAGTGCAACGCGTTGCACGTGGGCTCGCGCGATGCGCGGGGCGATTGGTTGCTGTTCGTCGATTCGGATGTCTCGGTCGAACCGGCCGCGCTTCGGCACACGCTTGGGATGTGCGAGCAGCGAAAATACGATGCGCTCAGCATCCTCACGCGGCTGGAATGTCACGGGTTTTTCGAGCAACTGGTTCTCCCGCTCGCCGCCGGGGCGTGGTCGTTCGTGTTTACGATCTCGCTTACCAATGACGACGACGCCAAAGATTCCGCCGCCGCGAATGGGCAGTTCTTCCTGATCCGTCGCGCCGCCTACGAATCGGTTCATGGCCACGAAGCGGTGCGGGACAGAATCGTCGAAGACGTCGAGCTGGCGCGACTGCTCAAATCGCGCGGATTTCGCACGCGAGTTTTCTTCGGCAATCATCTCGCCTCCACCCGCATGCATTCGACCTGGCGACAAATGCTGCACGGCTGGGGCCGAATCTACTCCGGCACGGCGCGACGCAAGACCGGCCGCATCATCGCGGCGATGTTGTTTGTGCTGATCGCCGGGTTCTCGCTGTACCCGGCCATGGTGTACGGAGTTTATGACCTGATCGCACATCACAGTTGGTATTGGCTCGCTGTTTCCGGCGTGCACGCGATCTTGCTGACGCTTGTGGTCAGCATGATCTATCGCGGCGCTGGAATCGGCAGACGATTTGCGCTGCTGTTTCCGATCAGCGCGAGCGCGCTGATAGTCTTCTTTGCGTATGCGCTACGACTGTGCCGCACGGGGCAGATCACTTGGCGCGGAACCCAGTTCAGCAGCCGTCGTCCTCCGCAGGCTGCGTCGACGGACTAGCCTTGCCTCGCAACCGCTGCGCCGGTTGCGTCGTCGGTGGAAGGGGGATCGCTCCAAGAGTCGGCTGCGCCGGTTGCGTTGCGGGTGGAACCGCGACATCTCCCATTTCTGGCTGCGTCGTCGGCGGACGGATCCCGCCGGCAATTGGCGGCGACACCTCGCCGCGGACGCTGCGGTTGGAGAACCATTGCGAGATCGGCGCGATCCACGATTCGAACATCGCCATCGGCATGAACGACGCCTGCGCCGTTCGTGGCGATGGTCGATCGGAACTCATCAGGAAGACCGGTGACAACGCCGCACAAAGCACCGCGCTGGCCGCCGCGGTCGCGAACTGCCCGGCGCGGCGGGCCGCTCTGCGGATCGCGCTGCAATCGTCCGTGATCACCGTCCCATCCGCCCGCCGATACATCTGCACGCACAGCCGGCCCTCGCTTTGCGAGACCAGCGCGGTGGCCGCGGCGCGCGTCATCGCGGAGATGTCGTACACGTGCAGCTTGCATTCCTCGCAAAACCGCACGCGATCATTCCCGCGCATCTTGTCCCACGACGCCGTGCAGGGCGTCGCGATCTCGATCACTTCAAGCGAAATGGTTGGTCGTTGTCGCGTCATGTGAGGTCTGACGCGACCAACGTCAAAAAGTTCCCGCGCCGGCGGGCTAGCCGCTTCAGCGGCTAGCGATTGGGCAGTTTCCGTGCAGCTTCAAGGTAAGCCTGATAATTCCCCCGCAATTCCGCAACCGAATCTCCACCAAACTTCTCGACTAGCGCCCGCGCCACTTCGAACGCGACGACATTTTCCATGATCACGCTGGCCGCACTGATCGCGCTGATGTCAGATCGTTCCCAACCCGCTTCGCTCGCTTGCTTGGTATTCAGATCGACGCTCTTCAGCGGCTTGCCCAGCGTGCTGATCGGCTTCATCGCGCCGCGCACGACGATCGGCTGGCCGTTCGTCATGCCGCCTTCAATTCCGCCGGCGTTGTTGGTGCTGCGCGTGAAGCCGAGGCTGGGCGAGTTCATCTGCGATGCGTCGAACCCAATTTCATCGTGTACATGCGAACCCGCGCGACGCGCGGATTCAAAGCCCAAACCGAACTCGACGCCCTTGAACGCCTGGATCGCGATCACCGCCGCGGCGATTCGGCTGTCGAGCCGACCATCCCACGTCATGCAACTGCCCAGGCCGATCGGGCAGCCGAAGACGTGCGCTTCGACGATCCCGCCTGCCGTGTCCTTGGCGTTTTTCTGGTCGTTGATGAACGCCCGCATCGCGGCGTCGGCTTGCGGATCGGGGCAGTAAACTTCCGATGCGTCGCGCGCGGATTGCAGTTCGCGCCAGTTCTGCAAGGTGACTTGAACATCTGACGATGCGGTTCCAACCGCGCGGACGAATCCAAAGACCTCGATCCCGAACTCGCGAAGCAGGCATCTCGCCAGCGCTCCTGCCGCCACGCGCGGCGCGGTTTCGCGGGCGCTGGCGCGTTCGAGAATCTCACGGCAATCAGTCGTCAGATATTTGATCGAGCCGGCCAGATCCGCATGACCGGGTCGCGGCCGATGAAGCGGAGGAGTCGCGGTGACATCGTCGATCCGCGCATCGCGATTCACGATCGTCATCGCGATCGGCGAGCCGATCGTTTTGCCCAGCCGAACTCCGGAGAGAATGTCGATCGCATCGGTTTCGATCTTCTGTCGGCCGCCTCGCCCGTATCCGCCTTGGCGGCGGCGCAGCTCGGCGTTGATGAAATCGGAATCGACCGTCACGCCCGCGGGCATGCCTTCGACGAGCGCCAGCATCGCCTTGCCGTGCGATTCACCCGCGGTGCGATAGGAGAGCGAGGCCATGAACGTGCAAGGATATCCAAAACGGCTTCGTTTTGCTTTGTCTGCAAGGGATTGTGGCTTCAGAAGTTAGGGACTGCTCACCACGGGTCCGATAAAAGTCGTCCGCTTTTCGAATGGCCGGGGGTCCGTGCGATGGGTCTAATGCCGCGAGTAATGTTAGTGAAAGCTAATCGAAAAGGAGAAGGCCATGAAAACCGTCAAGAATCAATATCCGCCATACCCGGTTCCGTCGCTGTCCGGCGCGTTCCTGTTGATCGGGCTGTTAATCCTGGTGCTGGCAGCGGCGCTGTGAATCACCCGCTCCCGGTCTTCTGCGAGAGGGCACGGGTGAGGGCAGGGTTGCAAGTTGCGCAACTTGCGGCCTTGCCCTCACCTCGGTTCGACACGCTCACCGCAGGCAATCCTCTCCCGGCGTAGCGGGAGAGGGGGGATTTCGTTCGCTCGCTCATCGACGCCGACGCGCGATGAGCGTGACGCCTGCGATAGCGGCAACCATCGCTGATCCCGGTTCCGGCGTTTCCACCGTCGCGACGAAGTTCGCGACACCGGTGTTGGGGTCGGCGCCGAAGCTGAACAGGCTCCAGTTCGTGCCGTTGTAGAACGACGCGTTGTTGGTGTAGAAGCCGACGAGCTGTCCGCTGGCGGCGGCGCATTGAAAGCCGAATTCGCCGTCGTAGTTGAAGTTCTGCACGCCGATTGACCAGCCGATGTTGTTGAACCCACCGGAGGTCAGCACGCTGGGCAGCGGGATCGTCAGCGCGATCTTCACGGGATTGAATTCCGTCGCCGGAAGCGTGACGTTGTTGATCGTCGTCGAGTAGAGCTGCGTGCCGGGGCCGAAGACGAGCCCGCTGGGATCGCCGTCGTTGAAGGTGAACTTGATATCGGTGGATCCGTCGACTGTCCCACCGTCGACGATAAGGCCGAGCGTGATCGACGTCAGCGCGTAAGGCCCGCCACCGGAACCGATCCATCCGCTATCGCCATA
>JACMJD010000733.1 GCA_014380825.1 Phycisphaerae bacterium
CGCAAGACTGGCGATTGTTCACGCTCATTCCCGGCCGGCTCGAGCTGTCGCTGCCAGAGGGTTTCGGGCTGCCGGTTTATTCGGATGAACCGCTGGATTACCTGTCGATGTCGCTGAACATGAACGAGAAGACCGGCTCTCGAAAGGTGCGATTCCTCACGTCAGTCGATTTCGTCCGCGATGCATCGGTGCCGAAAGGCAAACCGATCACGCCGCTGTTCCGTCGAGCGATCTACGGCTTCGAGCCCATCGATCGCGCCAGCCCGCACACGATGTGTACCGGCGGAAATCATCCCGGCGCCGCGTGCGGCCCGTTCGTCGGCAAGGCCGCCAGCAATTCGTTTGTCGCTTCGCTCGGCACGACCAACACGATCCACTGGATGATCCCGCCCGGGCGCTATGAAAGTCGCGTTGCTATCGATCCGCAACTCGATCTGCCATTTGACACCACCGCACATTACATCACCGCACACCTTCATCCGTACGGCAAGTCGGTGACGCTCTTCGACAAGACAACGAAGACCGCGGTGTGCGAAATCACCTCAACCGATTTTCGCGGCAAGCTCGGCGTGGCCGCGATGCAGGAGATCTCATCGAGCGAAGGCGTGCGGCTGTTCAAGGATCACAACTACGAGCTCGTGACCGTGTACGAAAATCCCACCAACGAGTCGATCGATGCGATGTCGATCATGTATCTCTATTGTCGCGACAAGCGGTTTGAGAACGCGCGGACGGCGCCGAGCGCGTCGATCGCGCGATGAGAATCCTGTTCCTACTGCGGTCCTAACACCTGATTGAGCTGATCGCTTGAGATGCCCACGCCCAGACCTTCGGGGATCAACCCGAACTGGAACCCGCTTTGGTCTTCCACCGCGTCATAGTAGAGCGTAAGCGTCGCGAGCAGCCGATCGAATCGGCGGATGATCGTTACGCTGGAATTCTGATTTGTTCGGTCCGACAGGTTGAAGCCCTGGTTGAACGACAGCGTATATTTCGCGCTCAGGTCATACGTGGCTGCGATGTTCGCGATCGTGGAATTGATCTGGCCGATGTAGCGCGTGCCGATGAAATAACTGAGTCGCGGATCGCGCTGCACGGCCAGGCCGATGGATGTCGTCGCCAGTTCTCCCTGGTCGATGTTGTACTGCGCGTCGGCCAGCAGGGCGGTGCTGTCGCTGATCCGCCAGAGCGCATCGGTGTTGATGCTGTTGCGCGCCAGCGACGCTTCGGGGATCGACGGATAAAACAGTCCGCGGAAACCGGTCGGATTCAGCACCGAATCGGCGGGCTGGTTGAAGAAGAAATTGCCTTCGATATTGAGCGACAGGAAATCGACGCTGCGGAATCGTCCCGCGCCGCCACGCTTGGTTTGCCAGCGTTGATGCAGCGCGAGTTGAATGGCCGTCACATCGTTGATCGCGTCGACGGGTTCATCGTAGATGAAGAAGTCCGTTTGATCGCGCGTCTGCGCGCTGGTGAAGAGGTTCAGCTCCGGCTCGATCACGTGACGCAGGCGGTGGATGTCGAACAGCTCGGACTTGACGGAGTCATCCGTCTTCCACATCGCTGTGTTCACGCGCACGCCCGCGCCAAGGAACAGCCGATCCTTCGAACGATTGTCCGGCGCGTCGGTGTAGCCCGTGTATCGGCCCATCACGTACGGCACGATCTTGAACTGCCCGGCGGAGAACGGCAGGTTCAGCTCCTGACGAAAATCGCCGCGGAAGTTGGTGCTGTCATCGGCGCCGGTGGTGGCGTATGACGGAATGCCCGGCGATTGCCCCGGCCGAAATCCCTGCTCGGCCAACGTGGCGCCGCTCTCTTTTAATCCGACGAACCCGGCGCGATTGTCGCTGAAGAAAGTGAGTGAGTCGCCGGCGAAGCTGTCGCCGATGCGGTGGTAGCCGACTTCCGGATATCGCTCGAGCTGCGCCTGTTCCTGAAGTTCATTCGACGTGGTGACGAAATCGTTCGTCGGATATTCGAACGTGAGAGTCAACGCTTCGGTATCCTTCTGGCGTTTCACGTACGCCGAGAAGTTATGCGGCAGTCCGGCGTCGTAATCGCGCTCGAAGTATTCTTCGAGGAACGTTGGATCGGATGAATAACCTGCGCGCACCTGCACTTGCCAATCGCCGGGGAAGAAGTGCTGATGCTCCCACAGCACGCGGCCGCGAATGTTGTCGGGCGGGGTGACGACGCGACGCTGCGAGCCCAGGCGGTCTTCCCCGTGATCATTCACGATGTATGACTTGATCTCGCCGGCGAAGTCCCACGGTTCCTTCGTGGTTTCGGTGATGTACCCGCCCTTGTAGTCGACGTTCACGCCGCCCGCGGGGCCGCGCTTTTGGAGATAGTCGAGTTGGTAGCTGATATCCAAATCTTCAGGCGGCAGCATGCCGAGCGATTCGAACAGGCCCCATTCGCTGCGGACACCGAAGCCGAAGCGATTGCTCGATCCGATGAGAATGTTGCGCAGCGCCGAACCGCGATCGGTCATCGATCCGGAGATCATCGGCCACCAAAAATAGGGGACGCCGAAAAGGTGAAAGCTGGCGCTGTTGGCGACGAATTGCGTCTGCGTGCCGAAGCGCGGATCGCCGGTTTCCACCTGTCGCACGTACGCGCGATCCGCCTTGATCGAATACGACGGCGTGCGGAACTGGCTGGTACTCAGCTCCACTTTGTCCGCGCGATATTCGCCCACCGAAAGCTGCCGAACGGTCTGCGCGCGAATGGTGATCGGAATCTGCTTCTCGGGTTCCAGCGTGTGAATGACCGCGTGTGTCAGGATGGCGCGATCAGTGCCGAATTCATAAAAGACACGCTCGGCCTGCAGATTCTGTTCCGGCTTGCCGCGACCGGCGGGCGTGAAGTTGATACGAACGTCGCCTTCCAGATACGCAGCTTCGATCGCATCTTCCGCGCTGGAAAATTGCTTTGACGTAGACAGTTCGCGCAGGTTGTTCAGCGGCGTGAACAACACTGCGTTGTCGGCCTGTAGCTCGATCAGGTCGCCGTTGGCGCGGCGTTGGTAGATTGTCACGCCGCCCGAGAGACCGAACGCGACTTTTCCCTCGGCGGTCTCAGTCGTACCGACGTGGCGCGCGCGGAAGTTGATCGGCTCGCGCACGAACGGCGGCGGGGCATCGCGCGGCGGCGCGGGCGTGTTGGGCGGAGGCTGTTCGATCCATGGGCGCGGCAGCAGCGTGCTGCCCTGCGTCGCAGCGCCGGCCAGCGGTCTCATGCGAATCGCTTCCCGATAGGTGTCGGTATCGGACAGATCGCGGGCCTCGCGATTCTCCGCCACGATGCGGATCGATCCGCGAACCGATGCGGTCACGAACAATCGATCGCCGCGGCGAGAAAGCTGTGCCTGCGGCTGGTCCAGCTGCGCCTCGTCGAGCAGCGCGATCTCGACGTTCTGCTGTTCCAGCACGCCGCCGCGAGCGGGCGAAATCCAGAGCACCGCGCGCTGGGCACGAAGCGTCGATCGATCCGTCTCGATCGTAACCGGTGCGTCCGCCAGCACCACCACGGTCTCACCCTCGTTCCAGGTGACGGCGTGGTCGGTGGTAATCAGCAATTGCTCGCTTGGCGGCTGGACCTGTGCGTGAACGGAATTACAGGCAAGCAGGATCAGGCAGAGCAGGGCGAGTATGCCGATGGCTTTCGGACTGATGCGCACCAACTGGCTCCTTCGCTCGCATCGGCAATGACATACATGAACGATTCAAGAATCGGGCGGCATTATAGAGGTGAGCGCGAGGGGGTCAAATTGCTTTGACTTCACACATCACGCCTAGGATATTCATGCTGCCCGAGTGCGTTTTGTCGAAGCGCTTTGCCGATGTAAAAGTTCAGGAGTTTTCATGTCATCACGTACTACAGTCGCGCTGATCGTTTGCGCATGCATGCTCGTCACGATGCCCACCAGTCAGGCGATGTCTGCGCCGACGTCGCAACCGACGACGCAGAAAGTGCGGGATCAACTCAGTGAGCTGACGAAGCGCGTCGAAAAGATGGCGAATGACGAAGAGAACGCGCTCTCGCGCGCCAAGAAGTCCAGCAAGCCCGCGCCGGATCCGAAGACCGCGCCGCTGGCGGATGCGACATCGGACGAATCGCCGACGACGAACCCGACGACTTCGCCAACCGCACAAGTGAAAATTCCCACGCCCGCCGAGCTGTTCGAGAAGATAAAGAAGGCGAAGGCGGACAAGGCCGCGCTGTTGAAGGTGGCGTACTTCGATCTGGATGGACCGGTCTCGGAAAAGCCGTCCGATTTTTCGCTGTTCAATCCGGAAGGCGGATTGACGCTGCACAAGCTGCTGGAGCGTATCAACAAAGCGCGGGACGACAAGGATGTCCGCGCGGTTCTCGTGACGCTCGGCGCCGAATCGTCGATGGGCTTGGCGCAGGCGCAGGAAGTTCGCGATGCGTTCAAGGATGTCGTGCGCGCCGGCAAGAAAGTGTTCGTCTACGCCGACAGTTACGACACCGTCGCTTACACGATCGCCAGCAGCGCGACCGACGTCTGCCTGCTCCAGGGCGGCGAGATCATGATCCCGGGCATTGGCTTTGAAACGATGTTCTACAAAGGCACGATGGACAAGGTCGGTGTGCAGGCCGACTACATCCAGATCGGCGAATACAAAGGCGCGGAGGAACCGTACACGCGCACCGAACCGTCCGATGAGCTTCGCGGCGAGCTGACGAAGCTCACCGAGGCGATTTACGACCAGATGGTCGACGGCATTAGCCTGAGCCGCAACGTGTCGCGACAGGCTGTGCAGCAACTGATCGACGACACGATGCTGTCGGCGGCCGGTGCGAAGGATCGCGGGTTTATCGATCACATTGTCGATCAGGATGGCCTGCGCGCGCTGATCAAGGACGAGCTCGGCGGCGAGATCGATCTGCTGGCCGACTACGGCGCGCCGGCGAAAGAAGAGATCGATTTCTCCAACCCGTTCCTCGTGCTGGCATCGCTGGCGAAAAAGCCTGAGCCTTCGAACAAGCCGACGATCGCGATCATCTACGCCGAAGGCGTCATCACTGACGGCAGCGGCGAAGGCAGCCTGCTGGGCGGCGGGGGCGTCGGCTCCGATCCGATGCGCCGCGCGTTCCGCACCGCGCTGCGGGATGACAACGTGAAGGCGATCGTGCTTCGCATCGATTCGCCCGGCGGCAGCGCGCTGGCGAGCGAAGTGATGTGGCAATCCGCCAGACGACTCGCGGCCAAGAAGCCGCTCATCGTCAGCATCGGTGGAATGGCCGCCAGCGGGGGCTATTACCTCGCGTCGGCGGGCGATTACATCTTTGCTGATCCGTCCGGAATCGTCGGATCGATTGGTGTCGTGGGCGGGAAGTTTGTCACGAAAGATCTGTTCGCCAAGCTCGGTTTGAACACGGAAAACTTTTCCAAGGGTCGCAACGCGGGCCTGTTCAGCTCGAACGAACCGTGGAGCGATCGTCAGCGGCGGATGGTTCGCGCGTGGATGCAGCAGACGTACGATCAGTTCACGCAACGCATCATGACGACCCGCAGCGGAAAGATCGGCGACATCGACAAAGTCGCGCGGGGCCGAATCTTCCTGGCGCGGGACGCGAAAGAGCTTGGCATGATCGACGAGCTCGGCGGCACGCTGGCGGCGATCGAATACGCCGCGAAGAAAGTGGATCTGGAGCCCGGCTCGTACGAAGTGCGAACCGTGCCCGGCCCGCGCACGCTGGCGGACTTTTTCGGCGGCAGCAGTGAATCTGACGCAGCGTTTACGTTCAAGCCGACGATGAACATAAACGTCGGCGCGGATTCGGTGCTCAACGCGCTCGCGCCCGATCTGCGTCGCTCGCTGACGCAACAGGTGCAGATGCTCCAGTTGCTCCAGCAGCGGCCGGTTGTGCTGATGTCGCCGTTTATCGTGAAGAGTCGTTAACATGGTTGGGACTTGAAGCAGAAGATGGAAATCAGACAATCGACAGGTCGTCCAAGCCTGTCATGCAGAGCGGTACGCCGCGAAGCATCTTGCGTCGCGTTCCAAACTAGATCCTTCGCGGAATACCGCTCTGGATGACAGGCTTTTCTGCGGTCGTGTTCGGTGGTTGGGTCCTTTCAGGTCTTGCAGGCACAGGGTTTGCTCCGTCTCCTGGCATCACGCGAAGTGCGTGATTCACTACTAGGAGAACGACATGCTGACTTTTATTGCGACTGCATTACCGATGGCGGCGGCGGGATGGTCACTCATTTATCTGCTCTTCGGCGGTGGGATCGGCGGAGCGATCCTCATCTTCATCGTCCTGAAGATGCTCGGAAAGTAACAACCCGGCGCAGCCCCAAAAACGGGTGCCGGAGAACAGGCCGGCGATATGCAGCGAACTGAGAACGTGCTGCAATTGATCGGCAACACGCCGCTGCTGCGCGTTCATGCGTTCGACACCGGACGCTGCACGCTCTATCTCAAGCTCGAGAATCACAACCCCGGCGGCTCGATCAAAGATCGCATCGGACGATCGATGATCGAGGCCGCCGAGCGCGATGGGAAAATCGGTCCCGGCAGCACGCTCGTCGAAGCGACCGCCGGCAACACCGGACTCGGGCTCGCGCTCGTGGCGGCGAGCAAAGGCTACAAGCTCACGCTGGTCATCCCCGACAAGATGAGCCAGGAGAAAATCCTCCATCTGCGCGCGCTCGGCGCTCAAATCGTGATGACGCGCTCGGATGTCGGCAAAGGTCATCCGCAGTATTACCAGGATCTGGCCGAGAAGATCGTCAAGGACACGCCCAACTCTTTCTACGTCAACCAATTCAACAACCCCGCCAACCCGCACGCACACGAGACAACAACCGGCCCGGAGATCTGGGAACAGACCGAGCACAAGCTCGACGCCGTCGTCTGCGGCGTCGGCTCCGGCGGAACGATCACCGGCCTGAGCCGCTACTTCGCCAAGGTCGCGCCACACGTCGACATCGTGCTGGCCGATCCGGTTGGATCGGTGCTGGCCGAATACACCCGCAGCGGAAAGATCGGCACGGCCGGCTCGTGGCTGGTCGAAGGCATCGGCGAAGATTTCGTCCCGCCGGTCTCCGACCTCTCGCGCGTGAAGCACGCGTACAGCATCTCCGACGCCGAGGCGATCGAGCACGTTCATCAACTGCTCGCGCGCGAAGGCGTGCTCGCCGGATCGAGCAGCGGAACGCTGCTTGCCGCCGCGCTGAAATATTGCGCGGAACAGACAACGCCGAAGACGGTCGTCACGTTCGTCTGCGACACCGGCAACAAATATCTCTCCAAAGCCTTCAACGAAAACTGGCTGGAAGACCAGGGCCTCTCCGAGCGCCCGAAGAACGGCGACTTGCGCGACCTGATTTCCCGCCCGGCGATGACTGGCTCTGTCGTCTCCGTTGGTCCGGATGATCCGCTCACGGTCGCCTACACGCGCATGCGACTGTACGACGTCTCGCAGCTTCCGGTCCTCGAAGACTCCGGGCGCTTGGCCGGCATCATCGACGAAAGCGACTTGCTCTTCGCCGCCCACCGCGGCAACAACCACGCCGACAAGTTCGCCACGTTCGATCGCCCGGTGCGCGAGGTGATGACGACGCGCGTGAAGACGATCGACCACCGCGCCGACATCAACGACCTCTTCCCGATTCTTGATGCCGGCATGGTCGCGGTGGTAAACGACGCCGAAGGATTTCACGGACTCATTACGCGCGTTGATGTGCTAAACTATCTCCGCACGCAACAGAACCTCCGCAAACAGCCGCCGAAAGAGACGATTCCGAAGAAGTAACACGAACCGTGTTCCCGCAGCGCGAACGCCCGCGGGTGCTTGCAGCGTGGGTCTCATTGCGCGAGGACGGGATTAGACGAGACCCAGGGAGCAAGCTCCCTGGGCGTTCCTGCAGCGGATTAGATCGCGTTAGCGCACTCGCATACGATCCAATCCACGATGCCGCCTCCAGATCAACTCAACGTGGCTTTGAAAGAATGGCACACGGTCTGCCGCGCCCTTGCATCCGGTCGGCAGACGATACTGCTGCGCAAGGGTGGGATCAGCGAATCCATGAGCGGGTTCGACGTCGAGCACCGACAGTTTCTGTTCTTCCCGACCTTCGTACACCAACAACTGCCAATGCTAAAGCCCGAAGCGCAAGTCGGCTTCGCGCCGCACGCGAGCGAGCCATTGACGATCGCGATCGAGCTAGCCGCGGAGATCGTCGATATCATCCAGTTGAAACATCGCGCGCAGATGGATGCGCTGGAAAGCGAACACATCTGGACGCCGCCGCTGATCGACATGCGGTTCAACTATCGGCCACAGAGTCCGCTGTATCTGTTAATCGTGCGGACGTACCGGTTAGCGAAACCAGTGACGCTCCAGAACGCGCCGGCGTACGCGGGTTGCAAGAGTTGGGTGCCGCTGAAACAGGCGGTCGAATGCGCCGACGCGACGCCGGCAATTGCGGATGACACGTTCGCGAAGAGAGCCGATTCAATCCGACGTGCGCTCGGATGAGGTGAGCCGCGCGATCGCCCCGACGATGATCACGGCGACGAGCGGGTGCAGCGGTTCGCTGAAGCGAACCTCGGCCACCGTCAGCGTGTGAATGCCCCAGTAATAAGCGATTACCGCCAGCGGCAAGGCGAAGATCATGACGCGTCGCCGCGCGATCAGGATCATCAGTGCGAGCACTCCGGGCCACACGAAATTTCGCCCGACGATCATCTCGAACCAACGACCGTTGGTGACGCGATCGCGCATGTAATCGCGGTCCATCACTTGTGCGTACGAATATTCCTGCATCGGATTTCCGAACCAGAAGTACACGAATTTCTTCGCGCAGTATTTCGCGTACACGAACGGCTTCGATTTGATCGAGGCGATCGCTCGCTGGTTGAAATGACGTTCGCCTTCAATGGTGAACGGGTTGTGCCCGCCGTTGTGCGCGGCGTTAAGATCTTCCTGCCAGATGTTCGCGTACGACTTGGTTTTGGTCAGGTGGTAGTACTCCGGCGAACCTTGCCAGAGCACGGACGTGCTCGATGCCAGCGGAATGAACTGATGATGCGTCCGCCAGTTGTGCAGCGTCCATGGCGCGATGCAAAGCGCCATCGCCAGACCGCAAACGATCGTCGCGCCGATCCGCCTGCCGATCGACCAATTCCAAGGTGACCCGATCAACCAGATTACCGGCATCAACGCGCCGGTGGGCCGTGTCAGGTTCAACATCGCCAGCGCGATTCCAGCCGTCGCAAATCGGAGCATCGCCGGACTACGCACCGCCCACTGCATCGCGATCACGCAAACGACGACCAGCGGTGTATACAGCGCTTCGGTGTACATGGATCGCGCATGCGCGATCAGCGCCGGGTCGCAAGCCACAATCACCGCCGCCCCAAACGCCGGCCGCGCGCGGACGAAGAATCTCGACAGCAGGAACGTCAGTGGAATAGTTAGCGCGCTGAGCATCGCCTGCGCGTACAACGCCGCATTCAAAGATCGCGCGCCGACGAGCTTGTAGGTGGCCGCGATGACCAGCGGATAGCCGGGGACGCGGCCCTCCCACGTGAAGAAATCGCCCTGGGTCACGCCGTATGCCAGCGATTCGTAACCTTGTTCGTCGCCGACGAGGCGCGAGGGATCGTTCGGCTTATCGGAGACGAAGTCGTGCACGCTCGCCAGGCGAAAGCCGGCGCCTAACAGCGTAAGCAGGATCAGCGACAGCGCGATCCATCCGCGCGCCGGTCGATCGAAATTTGGGAGGGCAGCGGACATGGGCGCGTGGATGCTCCGTGACCCATATCGGGCGTCGGTGTCCGCGAGGTTTGAATTTTGCGTTTCCCCCGCAAACTCTGTACTTTTCTTAACCAATGCGCTGCCCCTTCTGCGACGCTGAGAAAGAAAGCCTCAAAGTCATCGATTCGCGCAGTTGTGATGGCGGGAAGTCGATCAGGCGGCGGCGCGAATGTCTCAACTGCGGCAAGCGGTTCACCACCTACGAACGCGTCGAAAGCACCATGCGGATGACGGTCATCAAAAAGGATGGCCGGCGGTTGCCGTGGGATCGGGACAAGATTCTGCGCGGACTGGAGCGGGCGTGCTTCAAGCGGCCGGTGCCCGAGAGCGAGATCATGCGCGTTGTCGACGAGGTGGAAGAGGAGACGTTCAAGAGCCACGACCGCGAAGCGCCGACGGCGTTCATCGGCACGCTGGTGGCGGAGAAGCTTCGCCGGCTCGACCAGGTTGCATACGTTCGCTTCGCCAGCGTCTACCGGCAGTTCAAGACGCTGGAAGAGCTGGTAGACGAAGCCAAGGCCGTGCTGGATGCCAAGCGATTTGAAGACCCCGAGCAGGGCAAGCTGTTCCTCGAATCGTCCACGAAGGCTTCAACCAATGGCGACGGGACGGAAGAACCGTCCGAGCCCGCCATTAAGAGGCCCGCCCGCAAGCCTCGAACGGCCGCCAAGCGATCTACCTCACCGCCACCGCCTGAACCGGGTACCATGCAGCAAATCCCCCAGCCGCCGCAAGCGTAAGCAGCCGTAATGTGTTACGATCATGCCCCGGGGATCGCGGTCTTAAACCTGACCTCTAACCTCTACCCTCTTTCGTTCATGCGATCACGAAGCTTCGTCCGATAAGTTCTGGAGGCTTTCGCCATGCCCAGCGCCACTACATCATTGATTCGACCCCTTGGAAGTGCGCGGATCGTCACCTGCCACCTGCTCGTCGCGAGCATGATCTTTTTCATTGTTGGTTGCCCGAACAACAACAAGCCCAAACCCGCGCCGCCGCGATATTCGACGCTGCCGCCGCGCGCCGACCTTCCGCCGTTCATGAAGGACACGATCTACGAGCGCATCGAGCTGATGAACACCGAAGCACTGAACGTGAATAACTTCGGGGTGGTCGTGCTCGTCCAACCCACCGGCGACGGCCAGAACGCGCCGTTGGCGGTCAAAGATTACGTGATCCGCGAGATGATCAAGAAGGGCATCGGCTCGAAAAACGGCAACAGCCCCGCCGAGCAGATGACGCCCAGCGAGATGCTGAAAGACCCGCGCGTGGCGATCGTGCGCGTGGATGGAATGATCCCCGCAGGTGCGCGAAAGGGGCAGCAGTTCGACGTGGCCGTCTCTGCTCTGGACGTCGGACAGAACAATACTTCGAGCCTCGCCGGTGGAACGCTGTATCGCGCGGACCTCTTCATCAACGGCGCGAACCCGCGTGACCCCGGCAAAGTGATCGACGTGCAGGGCGTCTGCCAAGGCGACATCTTTGTCAATCCAGAATATGCGCTGCGCGATCCGAACGATCC
>JACMJD010000734.1 GCA_014380825.1 Phycisphaerae bacterium
ATCCGTTCAAGCACAACATCCGCCGGTTGCGGCGTCGCAGATCAGGAAGCTCGAACTTCTCGATCTGCGACGCCGCAAGCGGCGACTATTCATCGTTTCATCGCAACGGTGCCGTTTGCATCCGCTTTCGCAGGAACCGTTCCCAGCTCGCGCGCCGCAACCGCGTCGGCGACATCCGCGAGGATCGTCAGTCGGCCGCCATAGGTTTTCTGTAACAGCTCGGGCGTGAAAACCTGGTCGGTCGGGCCGAACGCGACGAGACGCATGTTCAGCAGGATCAGCATGTCGAAATATTCTCGCGCGGTTTGAAGATCGTGGTTCACCACAAGAACAGTCTTGCCCGCGGCGCGCAGTTCCTGAAGCAGCTTGACGATGGCCGACTCCGTGGCCGCATCAACGCCGGCGAACGGTTCGTCCATCAGGTAGATCTGGCTGTCCTGCACGAGCGCGCGAGCGAGGAACACGCGCTGCTGCTGCCCGCCGGACAGATTGCTGATCTGCCGATTCGCATACGGCAGCATGCCGACTTTCTCCAACGCGAGCTTGGCGAGATTGCGATCGTGTTTACCGATCCGCCGCCACCATCGCAGTTGTCCGTATCGTCCCATCAGCACGACGTCCATCGCAGTGACCGGGAATGTCCAGTCGACGCTCTCGCGCTGCGGGACATACCCAATCTTGTCGCGCCGCGTTTCCACCGGCTTACCGAACACCTGCACCCACCCGCTGCTCAACGGCAGCAAGCCCATGATCGCCTTGATCAGCGTGCTCTTCCCCGCCCCGTTGGGCCCGATGATGCCGACGAGCTTGCCCGATGGAATCGCCAGGTCGACGTTCCACAGCACGGGCTTGCGGTGATAGCTCACGGTGAGATCATGAACTTCAAGAGCGGGAATTTGATTGCCATCGTTCGACATGTTCTATCAACTGATGATTTTCACTTCGCGTTCAACGCTTTCACGATCGTGTCGACGTTGTAACGGAACATTCCCTCGTACGTTTCGACCGCGTACCCCGGATGCTCGCCCGTCACGCCCATGGCGTCGGAATACAGCTCGCCGCCGATCGCGACGTTGAAGCCGCGCGATTTGCAGTCGGCCTGCACGCGCTCGATCGTCTTATGACTGACCGAGCTCTCGACGAAGATCGCGGGAATCTTCCGTGAGATGATGAAATCGACCGCGCTGTTGATATTCGACAATCCCGCTTCGGTTTCCGTGCTGATGCCTTGCAGCCCGCGCACCTCGACATCATACGCGCGGCCGAAATAGTTGTACGCATCATGCGACGTGATGAGCACGCGCTTGCCTTTCGGCACCGACGCAAGCTTGCTCTTCAACTCATCGTGCAAGGCATTCAGTTGCGCTACAGTCGCCTGCGCGCGTTGTGCGTAGTCAGCCGCGTGCGCTGGATCGAGCTTGGCGAGCGCATCGCCGACCGTCCTGGCCGAGCTCGTCCAAAGGCTGGCGTCGAACCAGATGTGCGGATCGTGCGCACCGCCCTGGCCCTGCGCCCATGCGAGCAGCTTAGTGTGATCGATGTCGCGCGAGATCGCGACGGCGCGATCTTTGATCTGATCTTCGAACAGCTCGACCATCTTCCCTTCGAGGTGCAGCCCGTTGTAGAAAACCAGATCCGCCCGGCTGATCGCGCCGAGATCGCCCGTCGAAGGCTTGAACGTGTGCGGATCAACGCCTGCGGGCATGATCACTTGCAGCTCGATATGCTCGCCGCCGATCCGACGCGCCAAGTCGCCGATCATCGTCGTGGTCGCGACGACCCGTGGCTTGCGCGATCCGGCGGCCGCCCCGTTTCCGCCGGATCGATCGCATCCAGCGCCGGCCGCAGCCAACGCTAACACGAGTAGGGTCAAATACTTAAACGCTCGCAAGGATTTGTGCATATCCATTCCATCCGGCATTTTGATTAATCAAAATCACCAGTCATAATACACAAAGTATCGACCATGGTCAATTAAATTGTTAAAGTGGATTTGGCGAAATCGAAATGGCGAGCAGCACGGTCGAAAATTACCTGAAGCAGATTTATCTCGAGCAGCAGTCTGCCGGCACCGGGGAACTCGTGCCCATGGGCAAGCTTGCCAGCGCCATGGGCGTCGTCCCCGGAACCGCAACCAGCATGATCAAGGCGCTGGCGGATTCGGGGCTGGTCACCTACGAGCCGCGCGGCGGGGCGCGGCTCACCCGAGGCGGCGAACAACTCGCGCTGCACGTTCTTCGTCGACACCGTCTGGTCGAGCTATTTCTCGTGAAGGTGCTCGGGCTCGATTGGTCCGAAGTGCATGCCGAAGCGGAAGAGCTTGAGCACGCGATTTCGGACAAGGTGCTCGAACGGATGGACGCCCTGCTCGATCGCCCGCGCGTCGATCCGCATGGCGATCCGATTCCGCCGGCGAAGGGCAAGCCGGTCGATGTCACGCTCCACAGTCTGGCGACATGTGAACTGCGCAAGAAGCTGCGCGTCGCGCGCGTGCTCGATCAGAATCCGTCG
>JACMJD010000735.1 GCA_014380825.1 Phycisphaerae bacterium
CCGATCGCCGCTTGCCTGTTCCGAGCCGAGTCGAGGAGCGGTTTCGCAATCCGACGACGGTGAAACTCAAAAGCAGATAAATCAACCACGCAACCACCGTGAACGGCAGCACGAACAGATGCCACACGTAAACCTGCGCGAGCAACCACGCGGGCAGGCTCGCGCGGATTCCGACAAATCGCGATCCGATGATGAACGCAAATCCCGCGATCTGCGCGATCATGAAAATCGCGATCAGCAATCGCACGGCGGATCGGACGCGCGACGGTCGCAGCGCGCTCACTTTGCGATCCGACCACCTCCACCACAGCAGGTCGGCAACCAGCAGCCCGGGGATAATCAGTAGGAAGAACATCCGGTCAAACAGTGTAGGCAAGCTGCGCGATATTTTGCCGATCGCCCCGCCAACCCTATACTTCCCCGCGAATGCTGCGTCGGACGACCATTTCCGTGCTCTCCATCTGCATCCTATCCGGCTGCGTCGAGCGGAGGCTGACGGTGAACACCGAACCGGACGGCGTGCTCACTTATCTGAACAATCAGGAAATCGGTCGCACACCCGTCACGCGTAATTTTACGTTTTACGGAAACTTCGACGTTCAGTTGCGCAAGGAAGGCTATCAGACGCGCAAGACGAGCAAGCATGTGACCGCCCCGTGGTGGCAATGGCCGCCGTTTGATTTGGTCGCGGAGTTGCTGCCGTTGCGATTGCAGGATAATCGCGAGATCTCGTTCACGCTGAAGCCCGCGTCCACTCAACCGGCCGATCCGGTGGCGCTATTGGACCGAGCGGCGGAGATGCGCGGCAAGCTGCAATCGAGCCCGAACACTCGCCGGCCGGTCCCCGCTACCGCACCAACTAAATAGAGGCGCTGTCATCCTGAACGAAGTGAAGGATCTCGGGAGCCAAACGTTGTTCGCTTCCCGAGATCCTTCACTTCGTTCAGGATGACATGCACGTTTCAGTTCGCGCCGTGATCTAAGCCGCCACCGCCGCGAGCGCCGATTTGGTGTTGGTGATCACCACCGTTTCCCAGAGATCGATGCTCTCCAGCTTGTAGCGGTAATCGACTTCAACACCTGTGTTTCGAATCAGATCCTGCAACGCCAGATCGCTGCGCCAGCCAAGCTTGGTGCACAGCGGGCACAGCCACTTCTCGACCAGCGCGATGAATCGGTTCGTCGATTGGAAATGATTGACGATCACGATGCGCGCCCCGGGCTTGGCGACGCGCTGCGCTTCGCGCACGAGCATGATCGGATCGCTCACCACGCTGATCACGTGGCTGATAAAAATGTGGTCAAACGTGCTGTCGCCAAACGGAAGCTGAAGCGCGTTGGCCTGGAAGACGAACGCACGATCCAGGTTCATCTCGCGAATTTTCTTACGCGCTTCGCGGAGCATTCCGCCCGACAGATCGACGCCGACCAGTTGGGCATGGCGTGGGTAGTAATTCATCGAAACGCCGGTACCAATGCCCAGATCCAGGACGCGATCGTTGTCGCCGATGTTCATGTGATGAATGGCACGTTCGATTCGCCG
Source organism: Phycisphaerae bacterium (assembly GCA_014380825.1). The sequence continues at coordinate 1,544 of JACMJD010000735.1, forward strand.
GCGGACCAGACGCCCGAAGGTGGCGTCGTAGAACATGGCGTGAACATCGTAAATTTTCCGAGTACTCGATTCCTGCATGGGCGTGCGGCTTTCCCGGGCTGTCGTTTACTGAGATTTGCTTGTCGTTCAATGCGGGACTGTATGACGGCTTGGAAATTTTGGCAATGTTGCGCTTTTCGGGTGAGGTGACGAACCAGGGCGATTGCATCTGACCGTTACGCGCGGCGATCGCTTACTGTCATTCTGCCCCGCCACATGCGATTGCCCTGGGTGACGAACCTACGCTTCGTCCATTCCCGCTGCCGCTGCATCCACGAGCCACGACATCTTTCCGCTAACGGGTTGGATCAACTGAATCGGCAACCGCTCTGGATCGCGCGGGCCTTCGAGCACTTCGGCCAACCGTTTCGCTTTATCGGCGCTGGCAACCATGACGATCACGTCTCGCGCGCGGTTGATGAACGGCGCTGCCAGCGTAATCCGCCAGGTGTTCAGTTGCGGCACGTGATTGGCCACGCAGCGATGTTTCGTTTCGCGCAGCGCGGCCGTGATGGGAAAGAGCGACGCGGTGTGACCGTCACCGCCCATGCCGAGATAAATCAGATCCAGTCCGTTATCACCGAACTTCTCTTTGAGCATCTGTCCGTATTCTTTGGCGGCTTCGTTCGGATCGGCTTCGCCGCGCATGCGATAGATGTTGTCGCCCGGGATCGGCACTTTGCTGAGCAGCGCCTCGCGGGCCATGTGGTAGTTGCTCTGCGGATCGTCCGGCGGCACGCAGCGCTCGTCGCCAAAGAAAACATCGATGTTCGGCCAATCCACCTGCGTCTGATACTGCGGCGTCGCCAGCAGCTCATACATCGCCCGCGGCGTCGATCCGCCCGCGAGCCCGACGCTGAATCGCCCGGCCAATTCGATGGCCGCTTCGGACAATTCCACGAATCGCCGCGCGCCTTCATGCGCGACCTCGGCCGGATCGGGCAGCACTTTGATCTCGGGTGTGATCATCGCGAGATAGATTCGTCGGAACGGAAAGGATTGCAAGGGTAGCCGTGGCTTGCGCGCCTCGCCCGATCGCATGCGGCTTGAGCCGTCCGCCGCGGCGGACACGGGCGAGACGCCCATGCCACGAATCACGGCGCCAGGCGTTTCATCGACCACTTCCCGTCCAGCTCGCGCGTGTACAGCAATCGATCGTGCAATCGCGACCGCCTGCCCTGCCAGAATTCGATCGCGCTCGGAACGACGCGATATCCGCCCCAGAAATCCGGCAGCTCGATCGCCTTATCGTTCGCATGCTTGGCGAGCAGTTGCGCGTGCACTCGTTCCAGCTCATCGCGCGATTTGATCGCTTCGCTCTGATGCGAAATGCTCGCCGCGATCTGTGAACCGATTGGACGACTCTGGAAGTAAGTCTTCGCATCTTCGCGACTGACGGGTTCGACGACACCATCGATTCGCACTTGCCGCTCCAGCGGCTGCCAGAAAAAACAGAGCGACGCTTTCGGATTTTCCGTCAGTTCGCGGCCCTTGCGACTTTGCTGATTGGTGAAGAACGTAAATCCGTCCTCGTCGAAATTCTTGAGCAAACAAATCCGCACGGATGGAGTGCCCCGCGCATCAGCCGTCGCGACGGCCATCGCGTTCACATCCGGGATCTCCAATGCGGTTGCTTCGTTGAACCACTTCGCGAACTGCGCGAACGGGTCGGATGCGGCGTCGCGCTCGGTCAGTTCGCCTTTGACGTAATCGACGCGAAGATTTTGAATTTCCTTCATTTGGCCGCTCACGATGAAGCCATGTCATTCCGACCCAAGCGAGCGGTCTCGAGCAAATTATGTGCGCGCCCGGAACCCGAGGTCCCTCGCTTCGCTCGGGATGACATGACAATCAGATCTTGCGTTAGCTGCTTATCTGAGATCAGAAGTCGAGAACACTTGAAGTTGAAGAAGCTCAGGAGATCGCGGAAGTCGGGGTGGATTTTCAGCATCGTAGCCCCAGGCCAAGCCCCGAATGTGCTCGAGCGCGATCAGGCGTTCCACGGGAGTGCGCGACCACCAGAATTCACGGTCCGCCTGATCGGCATCTTCAAACGAATTGTAAACGCGTACGACGCTGCGGTCGAACTTCGTCAGGCGGTCTTCGATCGAATCGGTGGACATCTGTAGTGATTATATCGGGGGGGAACTGAGCTATTGCTTGTAACAATCCGGCAACGGCCGACCCAGTTTTTCCCAATGTTGATTCACCGCATCCGATTTTCCGGCGCTGTTCAGCATGTGCATCTTGCGGCGAACCATGCCCACTATCGCATCACGTCCGGGGCCGAGATAATTTCGTGGATCGAACTCCGCCGGCTTCGTCGCGAACACTTCTCGGATCTTGGCCGTCAGCGCTAATCGCAGATCGGTGTCGATGTTCACCTTGCACACGCCGTATTTCGTGACGGCCATGTGAATTTGGTCTTCCGGCACGCCCTTGGCGTTGGGCATGTTGCCGCCGTACTTGTTCACGAGGTCGATAAATTCCTGCGGCACGCTGCTGCTGCCGTGCATGACCAGCGGCAGGCCGGGGCAGGTTTTCATGATCTGCTCGATGCGATCGAACGCCAGCTTCGCTTCGTGCTTGAACTTGAATGCACCATGCGAAGTCCCGATCGCGACAGCCAGCGAATCGATTCCCGTTCGCTGCCAAAAATCCTTGGCCTCCTGCGGATCGGTCAGAAACTTCTCGACGTTCTTTTCATATTCTTCGGCGTCGAGTCCGACCACGTCTTCCTCAATCCCGCCGAGCATTCCCAATTCTGCTTCGACGACGACACCGCTCGCGTGCGCCACTTTCACCGCTTCCGCCGTCACGCGAACGTTGTCTTCGTACGGATGGTGCGAGCCATCGATCATCACGCTAGTGAACCCGTCGCGGATGCAGGTCTGCACGAGATCGACGGTGTCGCCGTGATCGAGGTGAATCGCGATCGGCAATTCCGGATGCTCCTCGACGGCCGCGAGAATAATGTGGCGAAGATAATTCATCTTCGCGTATTTCCGCGCGCCTTTGGAAATCTGCAAGATCAGCGGCGACTTCTCCGCGGCCGCGGCGTCGATGATGCCCTGCGTGATCTCCATGTTGTTGACATTGAATGCACCAACAGCGAACCCGCCGGCGTAGGCGAGGTCGAACATGGGTTTGGTGGTCATTAGGGGCATGAACGAATCCTCAAGATGCGGGCGACACAAACGCCATTCCTACTTCCGTCGCGGGCGGATCCTGCACCTTCGTGTGTGTGCAAGTTCGGCATCCCACCTGATACCAGTCGCAAATAGCTCGTCACGGGTTCGCGTCCCGGTTCCGATCGAACCGATCATGGCGCCGAATGATCCGCGCTTCGTCATTGACTTGGGAATGGCCTTTGAGCGTTTCATCATCCATGGCTACTCTTGCGCCACAGCTTCGACAGCGGAATTTGCAGATCAGGAAATGGCGGCAACTGCACATTCTCGGAGCCTCTTCCCTGGCCAGCCGAAACGTACTGTGCGGCGTCCAACCGCCATGCCTCAATCGTGCGCAGCCGGGGATCGACGATCCAATAGTGCGCGACGCCGGCGGCGCGATATTGTTCGAACTTGTCCTCGCGATCCACTTCAACACTGCTCGGACTGATGACTTCTACAGCTAAGTCGGGCGGACCTTCCATCGCTTTTTCGCCAATCAAGTGCGTGCGGGCTTTGAAGAAGAAAAGAATGTCGGGCCGCCGCACGTTCCATTTGTCGAGAAGCGTGTCGACGTCGTGGTGAAGCTCGCCAAGATCGTGTTTCTGATTGTGATTCTCGATCAGCACCGCCAACTGAATCACGACATGCGAATGATCCGGTACCGGAATCGGGCTCGCGGCCACCTCCCCGTTCACGAGTTCCAAGCGCACGCCGGGCGAGGCTTCGCCCAACATCAGGAACTGCTGCGCGGTCATCTTGGTCGTGCTCACGATTGGCATGTCGGCATTGTAGCAATTTGAATCGCAATTTGTGGACGCTTATTGGTGTTTACGGATGTCCAGCAATCGTTTCGATAGCCAACTGAGAACGCTTCCGATTGCCGTCGCCGCCAACGACATAGGCAACACTAGCGAATCGAGCCACCATCTGTCTTCATGAGGAATGAACAGCGTGAAGATGGTCGTTCCGACGCCCCACACCAGGACAAGCGCTCCGACCACCGCGACGATTATGCCGACCACGAATCGAGATCGGCGGCCGTCTCGTTGAGCGTCGCGAGACTCATAGCCGATTTTTTCGCATCGACCACTTTCTCGCTGTGCTCGGATCGGCGTCAGGTCACCATATGCGCCGGCTTCGGCAGCTCATCATGGATCGTCTGCTGCTTCGGCTGGTCGCCGTTGTAGCTGAACAGGATCATGTCGTCGTCGATCTTGGCCTGAAGGTGCACGGGCCGGCCCCAGATTCGGTAGACGCTCTTGAGCGTCTCAACCGCGAGCTTGATTTCGATGTCCAGGCCGTTGTGCTTGTGGGCCATGTACAGCTCGCCGCGGTTGGCGTAGTTGCCGTCGACGACGTAGATGAACGGTCGGCCGAGGTTCGTCAGTTGGTACAGCATCGTCTGTTTGATGCGCACCGGATCGCGGCTGATGATGCGAAGCTGGCCCGTGTGCGGGTCTTTGCCATATTGATAGAACTTGTGCTTCTCGATCCATTCGGGCGTCATGAATTCGTCGATAAAATTCACGTCGTTGTAGACGCGACGCACTTCGAAAATCTTCTCGCGGCCTAAGCCCAGACCTTTATCCCACCGCTTCTTTTCGCCGAGGTGATCGGCCTCTTCGTATTCTTTTCCGAATCGGCCCTTGTTCCAGCGGTCTTCGATATCGCGGAACAGCTCGATCCCGATCTTGTACGGATTGAAATTCCCCGGCGGCATGTGAACGGTGCCGCTGTGATGATCCGCGTAGTCGATGATCTCGCTGGCCGTCACGAAGTGCTTGCTCATCAGCGTGCTGTGCCAGTAGCTGTTATGATTGATGAAGCCCTGGGCGACGTATCGGTGCGTTTCCTGCACCGAAATGTCGTAAACATCTGCGCGACCGTGCTCGACAGAAACGATTTCGTCTTCCCAATTCTCTTCTAGATACCATTGATGTCCATCGAGATAATCCTTCAACGCCGCGACTTTTCGCGACAGGCCGAATCCAACTTCGCGCGCGAATTTCTCGGCGGATTCTCCGGTGATGTGAACGTGCCAGCAGCCGTCTTTGTGCGGCCGGCGTCGAGAGAGGATTCCGAAATTCATCAGCAGCAGTTGAATGGTCTTACTCAACTCGATGCTCGAGGTCGATAGGATCACGCCTTGCTCACCTGAGTAGCCGTCGCAATCAAAATAGGCCCGAAGAAATGCGGCGACAACAGAACGCGGCGATCGGAGGACGCACTGCGGAACAGATTTCACTCGCGCGCTCGGACCGTGTGTCAGACCGATGGCGTCGACCAGGAAATCCGACAGCGTCTGGCTGTGAATCAAAACCCGCGCGCGATTGCCGTCCTGACGCACAATTGGCTCGAGCCCGAACAAATCCACAGACAGCGCTGCGAACGATTTCGCCTGCTCGTCGTCACCGGTTGTCAGACCGACATGTCGATTGACCCGGCTGATGTGTCCGTCACCGATCAGGTATCCCAGAAGCGCTCCGAAGCGTTCATCAACGATTGTGGGAATCCGGCAGGCCGAGCGCTTGGTGTGGCACTTGGAAATGGCGACGTTGGTTGGATTGTCATATTCCAGCAACGCGGTGGAGATCGTTCCCGCTTCACGAACTCTCCGACCGGCGCGGTGCCGCAGCACGGTCCAAACGGAAACTCCGGATCGCGCAGCGACATCGTCAAGATTGACGCGTGTGGCCGGCTTCCAGTCGAGCGACACCGGCGACGCGCTCCAAAGGTTCTCGCCGCCAGAGATACGCACTCGATCGCCCGGTTTCATCTCGTCCAGGCGTCGCCAGGTTCCATCGGGAAGCATCACGCGATGGTTGTTCGATCCGCCCAGGCACAATCCGCGTCGAGTTCGGATGTCGATCACTTTGCGGCCTGGGATGATGTTTCGATCGTAGACTGCGCGACGCTGCTCCCCGTCACTGACGCTCGCGGTTTCATTCAGTCCTACCAACTCACTCATGCTGATCACGCCGCGGTCGGTAAACACGAGGCTTTCGCTTCGAAGGCACGCCCAGCCTTCGTTCATGACTTTCGTCATACCCTGCGGCGCGAAGTAGTAGCTTTCTTCGCGAATGATCGAGAGACAGTCGGTCTGCCAGTCATCCAGGTGCGCATGTTCGAGCAAGTACTGAAGCACATCGCGCGTCGGGCGCGACGGCGTGACGTGACGCATCTTCGCCTTGTCGTCGCGAAGCTTCTTCGCTTCCGCTTCGAGCTTGGCGGGCGGGTTGATCCAGCGGTCCAGATAATCTTTCGTCTTGAACTTGCCTGAATTCGGATCTTCGCGATCGCCTCGGCCCGGTTCTACCCTGGCGTTTTCATTCGGGCCGCGGTTGAGAAACATGCTGTGCGGGTCGATCAGGTCTTCAACGCTCAGGCAGATATCCAGCCACTTCTCGACCGTGTCGTAGCCGTGCTTTTCGATATGGCGACGCACGCGCGTGCTGTGGTTCGCCATCTCGTCCATCATTTTGCGATTGGTTTTGCTGAACCAGTAATTGTTCTTGAAGAAATCGCTGTGGCCATACACGTGCGCGATGACCAGTTTCTGATCGACCAGCGCATTGCTCTCCTGCAAATATGCGTAGCACGGATCGTTGTTGATCACCATCTCGTAGATGCGGCCGAGCCCGTAATGATGCTGCTTGCGCAGGCGTTCGTAATCCGCGCCGAATTTCCAATGCGGATACCGCTGCGGGAACCCGCCATACGCGGCGATCTGGTTCATCTGCTCGTAGTCGCACATCTCAAAGATGGTCGGAAAGAAATCCAGACCATACGAGCGCGCCTGCTCACGGATCTGCTTCTTGGCGGCGAGGAGTTCGTCGGGGAATGGTGCGAGTGTGTGCGATGCCATACAAGCGTTCCTTAACTGCAATGAATTCTAGTGCGCGCAGACCGCGCCCTGCCATCTTTATCGGTCCGATCGGGTTTCAAAGCCCTCGCTTTTTGGACTATCTCACACGCTTGGGGTGCGTTAGTTTCCCCGGATGCGAATCACGAGAGACACCGTCGTGAGCATGGACTACACGCTGACTGGACCGAATGGCAACGTGATCGACACCAGCCAGGGTCGCGAGCCGCTGGTCTATATGCAGGGCGCCGGAAACGTCATCCCGGGCCTGGAGCGCGAGCTGGAAGGCAAGTCGGCGGGCGACCAAATCAATGTCACGATCGCTGCCAAGGATGCGTACGGCGAGCGCGATGACCGCATGATGCAATCCGTTCCGCGCGAGATGTTCAAAGGCGTCGACAACATTCAGCCGGGCATGCAATTTCAGGCCAACGGACCGAATGGAGAACGGCGCATGGTCACCGTTGCGAAGGTCGAGCCGGACACTGTGACGGTCGATGCGAATCACCCGCTGGCGGGAATGCCGCTGACGTTTGATGTGAAGGTTGTCGATGTTCGAGATGCGACCGCCGAGGAAAAATCACATGGTCACGCGCACGAGCCGGGTGGGCACGAACATCATTGATGAGGCCGCTTGATTCGGCTGCGTCGCAGCGCGCGAATTCCTATGAATAATGCGGCGCTGCCGGCGCCGGTCGTGATTGCGGCTGGAGCGACCCTATCAGTCCACCTGCCTGGAATGAGGACGGCAAAGACAAATCCCAGGAAAACCAGCGCGGCACCGCAAATCAGCGCCACGAGCCCGAACGCCAGTTCCGTTCCCGACGTACGCGTCGGCGTTGGAGCCTCATATCCCAGCACAGGCTGATCGCGGCGGTCCGACATGTGTCCGCATTCTATCGCGTCGCGACTTGATCGCTGAAATCTACTCGCGGCGGCAGGCGTGGTTCGATGTCTTCCAGCAGCACCGGCTTTCGTCGCCGAATTTCGAGATATGCACGATACGCCTGCCGAGAGATCGGCCGGCGCGTTGGCCAGGCGAGGAGCGACGAGCCGATTCCCCACCCTAAGCCTGTCAGTTTCGCCAATCCTTGTCCGCGCGAGCGGACCGATTCCACCAGTCCGCGCGCGATCTGTCCCGCCATCACACCGGGAGCGTAAAGCGCGGGAACGTTTAGCCAGACTGCAAACAGCGTGTTGCGCGCAAGCCGGCGCATCGACTTCGCGTTGTACTTGCTGGCGATGATGTAATGCCGAATCAACCCGTGCCGGCCGATGCGGATCACGTAGCCGGCGCCGTGCAGGCGCACGCCGAATTCGGCTTCTTCCACCCAATGCACCAGGCGCGGCTCGCAGCCGCCCAGGTCGTTGTAGACGGCGCGACGGATCGCGCAGGCGACGCCGACGAACGAGCTGGTCAGCCAGATGCGCGATGCATCGGGCGCGGGCGGTACAACGCTGGGTTCTTCGGCGCCATCCCGGTGATTCACGAACGGCACGGCCACCGCGCCGATCCGCGGGTGCGAGAATGCCTGGATGGTTCGCGCGAGCGTGTCCGGTTCCGCGAACACCGCGTCGTCGTCGATCCACGCAAGGATCGGTGAACTCGCGGCCAGCGCCGCGACGTTCCGGGCCGCGGACGTCCCGATGCCGGGGCGAAGCGTTTTGACGATCACGTTGGGAAATTTCGCCGCGATGTACGGCCCGGTTTCGTCGTTCGAGCCGTCGTCGACGACGATCACTTCGAATGCGCAGCCCTGCTGCGCCAGCGCCGACGCCACGGATCGTTCGCAGATTTCGCGACGGTTTCGAGTGGCAATGATTACGCTGACATCGGGCATTGATTGTTCGCTTCGGTTGGGCGCGGGATTATCGGAAGACTGGACGGCAATGCAACGATCCGTTCGCGCGATCGCAGTGTTGGCGAGGCGATTGCGTTTTCGGATAGCATGCGGCGATGCCGGAATCAGACGCCCCGCCGGGTGCATCAAACGCGAAGATCGCGCCCGTGACGGTTGACGCCGAGACGATCGACAATTGGTCGAAATCGCCTGGTTTTTCGCTGCAGATGCTGCTGTGCGTCATTCGACTGCTGCCGCGCGGACGCGGCGTGGTCTCGCGATGGTTCGGCCGACACGTCATGCGGAACATGCGCCGATCGATCCGCATGCCGGGCGGCGAGCTGGTCGCAATCGATCCGCACAATCTCGAAGTCTACCTGCTCAACGCGATCTCGGCCGACCGAAATGTCGACGTCGTCCTGCGCGCGATCAACGCGATTTTGAAGATGACGGCATCAAAGAAAAACGTGTTCTACGACATCGGCGCCAACGCGGGCTTCGTCACGCTCGCCGTCGCCAAGCGCTTCGGCGACGCCGTGCAAATCGTCTCCTTCGAACCGCAACCCGTGCTGGCCGAGCGCGTGGCGATCTCGGCGCGGCTAAATCAATTCAAAAACATCCAAGTCTATTCGCTGCTGCTCGGCGACCAGACCGGCGAGATGGATCTGTTCGTCCCAACGCTGGGCGTCGGCGCGTCTTCAGTGTGGTGGGACAAACAATCGCCGGGCGTGCAGACGATCCGCCGACCAGTCGAACGGCTGGACGCGTTAGTTGAGTCGGATCAAATCGCGCCGCCGACGCTGATCAAAATCGACGTCGAAGGCGCCGAGCGAATGGTGCTGGGCGGCGCGAAGGAATTACTCGCGAAACACCAGCCGGTCCTGCTGTTCGAATCGTTCGGCGAGACCGCGGATGAGCTGGAAGAGCGGCGAAAAATCCTCGAGCTGATCTCGTCGTCCGCTGCGTACGAGTTCTACTTCGTCGAATCCGCCGGCAAATTCCGCCCGATCGATCAAAGCGCTGGCACAGACTCCGACGACATCCTCGCCGCCCCGCGCGGCTGGACACCGCCCTCTTCGTTTTGAGGATTCTCTAGGGAAGCTTGAAGACTTTGGCGAGCGGCAGCACGAAGCCTGGCAGTAAGGTCTCTTTCGCAATCTCGTCGGTCGTGCGTAGCATTCGCGGCGGCTGTCCGACGCGATGAACCACAACGGTCATTGTTTGCGGATCGGCCACCCACACGGTTTGGGTGCCGTGCGCCAGCCACATGTTCACCTTCTCAGATACTTCGCGCCTCGAGTCATCGGGCGAAGCCACCTCCACGGCGAGGTCAGGAACGCCTTCGAAGAAACCCTTGGGAAGAGGGACGATTAAACGATCTTTTCGAACGAAGCTAGCGTCCGGTGCACGCACCAAATCGGGATTGCTTTCGATTTTGAATCCCGTTTCTGCCGCCAACACGATGCCCAAGTCGTGCTGATCAACAAACTCGCTTAGGAACCGGCCAAACCGCATGGCGACAATTCCGTGAGGCACTCCAGCGGGACTCATCATCACGAGTTCTCCGTAGATCAATTCGCAGCGGCCGATGTCGCCCATCGCGAGGAGCTCGTCGGCGGTGATCGATTTCGTTTTGGTCGCCTGCATCTTCACTTGTATCGTATACCAACGAGACGGACGGGGGGAGGAGTTTCCAGCGCCCTATCGCAGCGGCGAGCGATGGCGGATTAGTTGGATAGTCCCTGCGGCGAGAAGACAAACGCCCGGCCCGCCGAACACGAGTCTCGGTCTTATTTCGGTCGTCAGCAAAAGCGACGATGCAATAACCAGCATCAGGCCGAGTCCGATCAGCAGCCATCCAACGGCACGCGCAGACACTTAATGCCCCTTACCGAAGAAAGCCTTAATCGAATCGTAAATATCGTCCTTCGAATTCACCCGACTCGTCAGCACTTTCTCGTGATTCCGCAGATGCTCGTGCAGCACGTTGATGAAGTTGCCGCTGCCATACGCTGATGCGACCTGGCAATAACCAAACATGTTGCACGTCGGCAGGAGTTGTTCCTTCAGGATCTTCACGCAGTCGCGGCTGTCCGCTTCGGAGCTGTTGTCTCCGTCGCTGAAGTGGAAGAGGTAGATGTTCCACTCATCCGATGAATAATGCGCGTCGAGCAGTTGCTTGGCGGTCTTGAACGCGCTGCTGATCTTCGTGCCGCCGTCTTCGCGGAGGTGGTAGAAGGTGTGCTTGTCGACTTC
>JACMJD010000736.1 GCA_014380825.1 Phycisphaerae bacterium
CCTTTCCATAGGACGAAGTCCGCGTTGCGAAGATCTTCTTCGCTGTTTCCCCCGAGGTCCTCGCGCGGATCCCAGACGACCATTCGATCGAGCGGATAACCCATCGCGTGCGCGGTGTTGCGACCGAGGTGTTGGTCGGGGAAGAAGAGAATTTTCGTCTTCGTGCGCCCTAAGCCCACGGATAGCAATCCGTGGGCGTTGTGCGCGCCACCCGCAAGCGCCCACTCCAGCACATTCCGACAATTCGAACTCGTGCACACCGCGCCGCCGTTTTCACCGACGAATGCTTTGATCGCGGCGCTGCTGTTCATGTAGGTGATGGGGACGATCGTCTGGTCCGGGCACGCCTGTTTCAGTTGTTCCCAGCAATCGATCGTCTGGTCGATGTTCGCCATGTCCGCCATCGAGCAGCCGGCGCCGAGGTCCGGGAGGATCACGCGGACGTTTGGCTCGGTGAGGATGTCCGCGCTCTCGGCCATGAAATGCACGCCGCAGAAGATGACGTACTCGATGTTTTTCTGGTCGGCCGCCCTGCGGGAGAGCTCGAAGCTGTCGCCGGTGAAATCGGCGAATTCGATCACGGCGTCTTGCTGATAATGGTGACCGAGGATGACCAGCCGGGTGCCCAGTATGTCGCGCGCGGCCTGGATGCGCAGGCGCAGCTCCGGATCGGACAATTGCGTGTAAATCGGCGGAAGCGGTTGTTGCCAGACTTGGGGCATATCTCGTGCAATTGTAGCCGAGTTTCGGCGATCCGCGCGCGCGTGTTTGATGGGGCAGGCGCATTTTGGCAATCGGAGGCAATTCCCCTATATTTTGCGGCGCACGAGTGACTTCAAATCGATGTACCAAGGTAAGGAGCTGAATCGATGATGCGAATCAATCAAGCGGCCGGGCGCGTGTTGCGATGGTCCGCCTGTGCCGCGGTCGCGCTGGCGGCCAACAGCGCGGTGCGCGCGGCGGATGAGGAAGTGAAAGCGGATTTCACCGACGGCCTGTCGCTGCGACCGGTGTACATGGTGAATGAACCGGCCGGCGATGGCCTGTTGCAGACGCAGATGCGCGAGCGCGGGTGGGGCGGAAGCTGGCTCGAGCAGAACGACATCAAGCTCACCGGCTACGCCGAGGCGGGTTACACGTACAACTTCGCGCGTCCGCCGAACGGCGCCAACGGCGCCAATGGAGGCATCGGTCGTCTGTTTGACGACAAGAGCGATGACCTGCGTCTTGACCAGCTTTCTATCATGCTGAAGCGCGATGCCCTGGTCAGTGCCGACCGCTTCGATACCGGCTTCGGCTTGCAAGTCATCTATGGCGCGGATGCGCGCTACACGCAGGCGAACGGCACCAACTTCTACGGCAGCGGTTACGCCAGCCGCCGCCAAGTCGTAACCGTTCCAGGCTTCACCGTTCCATTTCTGGACGAAGCCAGTTTTCCCGGTCAGCCCGATCCGGAAAACCAGATCGACATTCTTCAAGTGTACGGCGAGTTCAACTTGCCAGTCGGAAACGGACTTGTCCTGACGGCGGGGAAGTTCGTCACCCCGTGGGGCATCGAGCACATTGATCCAACGCAGAACTACCTGTACAGCCACAGTTATATCTTCGCGCTCTCGACGCCCAGGACGCTGACGGGCGTTACCGCAAAATATCAGATTAACGAGCAGTTCGCGGTGACGGGCGGCATCGTCGCGGGTTGGGATCAGACGATCATTGAGGACAACAATGATTTTCCTTCGCTGATGGCGCAGGTCGAATACAAGTACGCCGAGGATCTGTTGTTGGTCGTCAGTACGATGGTTGGACCTGAGCAACCCGGCGACACGGGAGATCTTCGCTGGCTGGTGGACGGCACGGTGGAGTGGCAACTCGATGCGGATGTCACGATCGCCGGCGAGGTGGTGATGGGTTACGAGCCGGATATCGGTACGGGCGTCGGCCCCGGCCAGCGCCTCGCCGACGGCGCAGGATTTTTCGGCCGACAATTGAACGGCGAGGATTGCTTCTGGTTTGGCGGCGCAATTTATCTCAATAACCGATTCGATGCGGATGGCATCTGGACGCTGAACGCTCGCGCCGAGTACTTCAACGACAACGACGGCGCGTTCCTGCTGGCCAATGAAGTGTGGGCCGCCAGCATCGGCATGAATATCGTTCCGTTTGCCAAGGACGAAATTGGAAAGAACCTCATGATCCGCCCGGAAATACGCTACGACTACTCCAAGGAGAAGTTGTGGGACGGCAATCAGCAGAACAATCAGATCACGCTGGGCGCAGACGTGATCTTCAAGTTTTAGTCTTGCGTCGCCAGCGCATTGGATGCAATCCAGCGGCCCGAAGCAATCGTTGCTTCGGGTCGCTTTTTCATGCTGCGGTACTTGAGTCCTCCACGCATCTTGCCGATTTCGCCTGTAGCGCGGTCGTGCGCGGGAGTCGATGGATTCGAGCGACCCAGGCGCTTATAACTTGGCTGAAGACACCATGCGCATCGACGAAATTCTTGGCCTGGGCCGACCAACCGTCTCGTTCGAATTCTTCCCGCCGAAGACCGAGCAGGGGTTCGCGCAGCTTTATCAGGCGATCGAAGAGCTCAAACCGCACAATCCCAGTTACGTCTCGGTGACCTACGGCGCCGGCGGCAGCACGCGCCAGAAAACAGTGGACCTGGTCGGCAAAATCCAGAACGAGATCGGCATCCGCGCCATGGCCCATCTCACGTGTGTCGGACACACCGCGAATGAGATCGGCGGAATACTCGACGAGCTCTGGAACAACGGCATCCGCAACGTGCTCGCGCTGCGCGGCGATCCGCAAGGCGGGCAAGCGACCTTCATCCCCACCGAAGGCGGCTTCGCGTACGCGAATGAGCTCATCAAATTCGTCGCCGAGAAGAACAACTTCTGCATCGGCGTGGCCGGATATCCCGAGGGCCATCCGCAGTGCCTCAACCGCACGCGCGACCTGGAGCACCTGAAGCGCAAAGTGGACAACGGCGGGCGCTTCGTCATCACGCAGCTCTTCTTCGACAACGCCGACTTCTACCGCTGGCGCGAACAGGCCCGCGCGATGGGCGTGAAAGTCCCGATCATCGCCGGCATCATGCCGATCACGAACGTCGCGCAGATCAAGCGATTCATCGGAATGTGCGGCGC
>JACMJD010000737.1 GCA_014380825.1 Phycisphaerae bacterium
AGCTCGACACATTGTCCCTATTCGAAGCCGCCAACTCGATTACCTCGGCGCTTGCCAACGAGTTCGCAGAAGCCACTCCCGGCCTGCCCGAAGCGTCGCTGATCTACCTCGGCTTGATTCTGTTCTTCATCACGTTCGTCGTTCTCTCGTTGTCCAAGCTCTTGCTGATGCAGATGCGCCGCAGAGAAGGCACGCGAACATGAGCGCCGTTCCGGTTCCGGTGTCGCGCGGCGACTATCGGCTGCCGCTGCATCGGCGCCGCAAGCTCATCAATGGTGTGGCGCTCGCGCTTTCTCTGATCGCGATGGCCTTTGGGCTGGTGTGGCTGATCTGGATTCTGTGGGACGTACTGATTCTCGGCGTGCAGGGGATCAATGCCGCCACGATCACCGAATCGACGCCGCCGCCCAATTCCGAAGGCGGTGGGCTCGCCAACGCGATTGTCGGCTCGCTGATCATGGTGCTTTCGGCCACCGCGGTGGGAACACCGATTGGCATTCTGGCGGGCATCTATCTGGCCGAGTATGGCCAGCGCACCGGGCTGGGCCGGGCGACGCGTTTTATCAACGACATTCTGTTGTCTGCGCCCTCGATCGTGATCGGCTTGTTCGTTTACACGATCATCGTGGCGCAGACGCGCTCGTTTTCCGGTTACGCCGGCGTTGTCGCTTTGGCTTTAATCGTCATTCCCGTCGTAGTGCGTACGACCGAGAACATGTTGCAGTTGATTCCGAACTCGCTGCGCGAAGCCGCGGTTGCCCTGGGTTCGTCCAAACGCGTCATGATTCTGCGAGTGACGTTGAAGGCCGCGCGTGCGGGCGTTGTGACCGGCGTGTTGCTCGCCCTGGCGCGCATCGCCGGCGAGACCGCGCCGCTGTTGTTTACCGCGCTGTCGAATCAGTTCTTTAGTGTTGACTTGAAAGATCCAATGGCCAATTTACCGGTCACTATCTTCAAGTTCGCGCTAAGCCCGTTTGCCAACTGGCAGCAGATGGCATGGGCAGGGGTGTTCCTGATCACAATCGGCGTGCTTGCGTTGAATATTCTGGCGCGCGTGCTGTTTCGACAAAAATACTAGCGAAAAGAGAAACGATGGAAGGCGTGACGGTACCGGCACCGACCACAGCGGCAGCAAACAGGATGATGGCAGCGAACACGGCGCCGGAAGCAACGGCGACGGTTAGCGCAGGCAGCGGCAAGCTGGCGAACGAGCGCATCAAGATGGACGTGCGCAACCTTGACTTTTACTACGGCAAGTTCCAGGCGTTGAAGAACATCAACCTGCAGATCGCCGAAAAGAAGGTCACCGCGTTCATCGGGCCTTCGGGCTGCGGAAAATCGACCTTGTTACGCGTGTTTAACCGGATGTACGAGCTGTATCCGGAACAGCGTGCCGCAGGCGAAGTTAACGTTGACGGCGAAAACATCCTGACTTCGAGGGAAGATGTAGCGCTGATCCGCGCCAAGATCGGCATGATCTTCCAGAAGCCGACGCCGTTTCCGATGTCCATTTACGACAATATCGCTTTCGGCGTCAAACTGTTTGAAA
>JACMJD010000738.1 GCA_014380825.1 Phycisphaerae bacterium
CAACATCCCGCCGCAAGGTGGGCGAAAGCATCCGGAGCAGCAGTACATTCAGATGGACACGAGCCAGATCCTGTTCATCTGCGGCGGCTCGTTCGTCGGCTTGGAAGACATCATCAGCAAACGCCTGGGCAAGCGTCAGATCGGCTTCAACGCCGAAACGTCGCCAGTGGATAGCGCCCGCGAACGCGCGCACGTGCTCGCCAGCGTGCAGCCCGAAGACCTGATCGAGTTCGGCATGATCCCCGAATTCGTCGGCCGACTCCCGGTGTGCGCGTCGCTCGAGCCGCTGGATGTCGACACGCTGATCAACATCCTCACCGAGCCGAAGAACGCGCTCGTGAAGCAGTACCAAAAGTTCTTCCGCATGGAAGGCGGCGAGCTGAGCTTCACGCCCGCCGCGTTGGAAATGATCGCCGAGCGCGCCCTGAAGCGCGACACCGGCGCCCGCGCGTTGCGCGCGGTGTGCGAAGAGATCATGCTCGACCTCATGTACAAGCTGCCTGACCAACAGCAGGGCGGCAAGTACGTGATCGACGAACACATCGTCGAAGGCAAACGCAGCCTGTTCGAGATCAAGCCGGAACAGCAGCGACGGTCGGCGTGAGCGGTACGGTCAAATCAGATTGAATAGACAACGGACGGCGCCCAAAAGCGCCGTCCGTTCTCTTGTTGCTAGCCGTTCTTCCACTTTCACGCGTTTACGCGGGATTCAGGCAAGATTTGACGATTATTCACCCGCGTGGCTTAATTTCTGCTTCACATCCAGTCGGCCTCCCGGTTAGGCTCTGACCCGCGTGCCGATCCTTGGTCGGCGATCAGTAGAATTATTAATCTGTGCCCGAGGAGCGACTATGTTTTCCGCCGCGAACGGGGAAGTTGTTTTTAGTGCTGGCCGATCGAATTTAACGACACGAAAAGGCAAACTGCGATCGTCCGCGCGCGCTCTGATCAGCGCGACTTATATTGAATCGCTCGAACCGCGACAGCTCTTTGCCACGGTCCCCACTGGATTTCAGACGGACCAGGCGTACGGCGGTGGCATCACCAACGGCACGGCGATGGACTTTTCGCCGGACGGGCGGCTGTGGGTCACCACACAAACCGGGCAGGTCCAAGTCATTCAGCCCAACGCGACGACGTCGACCAACGCGATTTCGCTCTCCGTCGATTCGTTCTTTGAGCGCGGCCTACTCGGCATCGCGTTCCATCCGCAGTTTGGTGTGTCGAACAGTTTTGTCTACCTGTTCTACACCGATCTCAACGGCGCGAACCCATCCTTCAATAAGATCAGCCGGTTCGAGGTCAGCGGGAACACGATTCTTGCCGGCACGGAAACGGTGATGTTCTCGTTCAACCTGCTCAACGCGGGCAACCACAACGGCGGGGCGATTCACTTTGGCCCGGAAGGCTTGCTGTATGCGATGCACGGTGAGAACGCTGTGGGAAGCAACGCGCAGAGCATCGCCAATCTACTCGGCAAAACGATCCGCATCGACGTTGACGCATTCGTGGCCGGTAACCCGCTGTCGGTGATCCCGACCGGGAAAGAAGCGAACCCCACCAGCTTCCCGGGAATCGCAGGCTCTACCAGCGGAATCAACCAGGCGATCTGGGCGGTGGGTTTGCGGAATCCGTATACGTTCGCTTTCCACCCCGCGACCGGGCGCATGCATATCAATGACGTCGGTCAGGATTCATGGGAAGAAGTGAACCTGGGCGCCGCCGGCTCGAATTACGGCTGGCCGACCACCGAAGGAAACACCCCGCCCGGCAACGCGAATGTGACGTACCCGCTGTACACATATCAAAATACCGCCAGCGCGATTGCAGTGACCGGCGGCTCGTTCTATGACCCGGCGTTCAACCAGTTCGGCGTCGACTACGACGACGACTATTTCTTCGCCGATCTGGGCGCCGGATGGATGCGCCGACTCGACGGCGCCAACTCATACGCGATCCACAACACTGGCGGCGTGGGCAACGGAATCAACTGGGTCACCGGCGCATCCACCATCGTCGACGTCAAGGTGACCGACACCGGCTCGCTCCTGTTCCTCCAGCGCGGCGGCGCGCAGGGCGTGCGAATCGTCCGAACGATCAACCCGCAAGTCGCGTCGAGCGGCTTCCTGTACGACGGCGTTATTCTGCCGGGCGCGCCGCATCGCGTGGAATTCAAGTTCACCAACAACGTCGGCGCCAGCCTTCAGCCGTCGGATCTTCAGCTCCTGAGAAACGGCACGCCGGTCGACAGCTCCAACGTCGCCGTCGCATACAACACGACGACGAATACGGCGACGTTCACGTTCCCCGGTTTCACGAATGGAATTCTGCCCAACGGAAGCTACACCGCGACGCTCGTGTCGTCCGCCGGTACGCCGAACGTGACCGATCCGGAAGGCGATCCGCTGCTTGCGGACAGCGTCGCGAACTTCTTCGTGCTCGCCGGCGATGCGGACCACAACGGCGTGATCGACTTCGACGATTACTCGCTCATCGATAACGGCTTCAACAACAACCGCACCGGCTTCCTTAACGGCGACTTCGATTACAACGGCATCGTCGACTTCGACGACTACTCGATCATCGACAACGGCTTCAACAACCAGAACAGGCCGTTCGCGCTCCCGACGGATTGACGAGCGAAGTGAGAACATGAACGGACAATGAGACCACGCTTGGTGAACCAGGCGGCGCTGGTTAGATTGTCGAACACGCTGTTCGCTGCGCAAGAAAGCGGCTTTCCAGGGAGATTCATGCCACGCACGCATCGCCGCGCTGTTGCTGTCCGTACGTCTATCCGCACGCACATTGAACCATTAGAAACTCGCCGCCTGCTGTGCTCGCTCCACACGCCGGTGGATAATCCGATCGAACTGCGACCAGATCTGGTCGGGGCACGCGCAAGCGCGGTCGCGGATCCCGCGGACATCGTCTGGACCAATCGCGGCACTGCGACGGCCGCGGGCGCGGGCGACACCGATCTGTTCGGCGCGCGCTTCGGCACCAGCGCACCGCTGGCGCGCGCGGTGGTCGACGCGGTGATCGTCGCATTTGAGCGAATGGTCGGCAGCTTCAACTACAGTTCGGCAGGCGTGACGTACAGTATGTCGCTATCGATGGGCGCAGCTGGCGGTGGATTCGGCGCGAGCGCCGGCATCAGCACGACGTTCGGTGGAAAGCCTAAATCAGGCACGGTCACGATGGGCGCCGGCAGCAACACCGCCAACGCGAATGACGACAACGGATGGTTCCTCGATCCCACGCCGTTCGAATCGAGCGAGTTCCTCGGCAATATCGTCAACGCATTCTCCGGCGACGCGCAGGCCGGAAGCCCGGCTGCGGGCAGGGGCGATTTCTATACCGTCGTTGCCGCTGAGATGACGCATTGCATGGGCATGAGCAGCTTCAACCCGCCAGGCTGGGCGCCGCGCGTCACGAACACCAACATTCCCGACACCGCCGAAGGTGGCGGCGTGGGCACGTTCTACGTTTTCAACGGTCCGAGCATCAAGCATCTGCTGACGAGCAACAACGGCGGGGCGGGCGGCAGCGCTCGCGCCACCGCAGTACACGGCGCCGGGCCGAACGTCGCGGTGAATTTTAATGGCGATACGTATTTCGGCGCGCAAGATCACGGCAACGCCATCTATGAATTCTCGCGGCGATACAACGTCAACAAGGTCTTCTCGCTCATGTACAAGGACGCGTTTGATTACGCGACCGTCCACCCCGACAAATACGGCACCTTCTACAGCGTGCTGAACCAGACGACGAAGCTCGTCACCGTTCGCGGCGGCACGGGCACGAACAACGACACGATCAGCATCACGCGATCGGGCAACACCGTGTCGGTCAGCGTCGATCCGACCGTGGACGTCGCCGGCACGGGCGAGCTGCCGGGCGCGGGCAATCTGCCGGCGTGGGTGACGGAGTACGACATCAGCCAGATCAGCTCGATCACGATCGACGGCGGCGCGGGCAACGACACGATTACGATCGCCGCAGACATCGGCGTGCCGATCTCGATCAACGGCGGCACCGGCACCGACACGATCACTGTCACCGAGGCATCGGCGGCCGCTCCGGTCACGCTGATCAATAGCACCGGCAACGACACCGTCAACGTGAACATCGACGACATCGGTGTCGCCGAGGTGCGCTTCAGCAGCACGATGACGCTGGGCGCGCTGAACATCGGCAACGGCGGGTTCGCGAACATGCTGGCCAACGGATCGCGCGTGCTCGTGACGAATTCGATCAGCGTGAACGGCAGCGGCAAGCTCGATCTGAACAACAACGACATGATCGTCGATTACACCGGCGCCAGCGCGCTGCCGCTCGTGCAGCAGTTGATCCAAGTTGCGCGCACCGGCGGCGCGTGGGTTGGCGCCGGCATCACCTCCTCCAGCGCGCGCAACGCGTCGCCCGCCAACACGACGCTGGGCGTCATCGAGGCGACCGACTTCAAGTCCGTCTACGGCGCCGCGGCAACGTTCGACGGTCAGACGATCGACGACTCGGCCGTGCTGGTGAAGTACATTTATTACGGCGACGTGGACTTCAGCGGGGTGGTCGACTTCGATGACTATTCCCGAGTCGACGCCGGCTTCAGCGGCAACACGACCGGCTGGTTCAACGGCGACGTTGATCTGAACGGCGTCGTCGATTTCGATGACTACTCGCTGATCGATCAAGCATTCAACACGCAAATCGTCGCGCTGCGACCGGTGCAAGCAGCGAAACCGTTGGCGCTGAAACTCCCGCGCGGCAGCAAACTCGTTTAGCAGCAGCAAGCTCGTTTAGCCGCCGCGCCCACCCGACGTCTGCAGTTTCGATCTGAATCTGACAGATTACGGATCGCGTGCACGGGCCATTGACGCGCCCGAATTGCAACGGCGTGGCGTAGGCGCCGCGGCTCAACTGAAAACCCTCGCATTTCCCGGATTCAGACACCGCAATAAATTTCAGAAATTATTCTTGAATTCCTTCCGGAGCTTGGTAGTCTTTGCTTCCATGCCCGCTCGACGCTCCGCATCGACCGTCGCTTCGCCCCCGCAATTCCGGGGGGAAGTGGGCATGGGCATAGGAAACGTCCGCAGGCGGCTTGGCGCGATCGTGGAGGCGGTGTGTGGGGGAACGCCCCGCGCGCAGGACATCACCGATCGCTTTGGCGTCTATCGCAAGCTCGGCTGGCAGATCTGGAACGTCGTCTATTCCGACGACGCGCTCGCGGCGATCAAGCATCTGCCCAACCCGCGGACGTTGAAGGTCTGGCACGAGGCGGCACGGAAGCAGGGGATTCGCGAAGAACAGTTGGTTCGACTGGACGAAGCGATCGCGCAGTTCCGCAAATCCGCCGACGCGCACGCCGGTGCGGGCGATCGCGAAATGCTGGCCATGCTCGTCGAGAGCAATAACGAAAACCTCGACGAGGCCGCCGCGATCCGCTGGCGCAAGCAGTCGTTCGCGGGGAACAGTTTTACCTGGGGCGTGCGCGCCAAGTGCATGCTGGCCAGCGCGTTCATCTTTCCGTCGGCGACGCGCGATGGCTACTTCGACATGGTCCGCATCCAGGGATTGATGGGCCTCGTCCGCACGCGACCCAACGTGCGGTGGCCGTTCGCGCAGTTGTTGGCGCGGGATAGCAAAGGGCACAAGCATCAGTTCGCGCGGGAGCCGCTGGTCGATAGCGCGGCCGTGCGGGAAACGGGTGTGCCGCTGGTCGAGGAGTTCTGTTCCAAGCCGCTGCCGCGCGTGATGCGCCGGCCGGGCAATATGGGAATGGTCGAAGACGAATTGCTCGCCGGCGAAGTTGGGCAGAGCGGATCATCGGACATCATCACGGCCGAAGTGTTGCGAGAAGTCGCGCCGGCGTGGGGCGAAAGTCCGGACGATGTCGCGACGTTCGGCACAGGCGTGCGCACGCCGACCGAACTGCTCATCAGCGATCAGCTCGTGCATCACGAACTGTATCCGGGCGTCGAGCGCGAGCTGTGCGTGTTCGGCGAACTGATGACGCAGCTCAGCCGCGATGAGCGCGACCGGATTCCGGTTCCCGAAAAGGTGCAGCATATCGGTAACGCCGCCGACGGAATCGGCACGGCCGAGGTGGCGCGATACAACGATTTGCTGGAGTTCGTATTCAAAAAGACGGGTTTACGCGCCCAGGATTTCGAAGCGTACCGCGTGCGGATGCGCTATCCGCCGCTGCCGGTATCGGTGCTCGTGAGGCATCCGATGCCGATGAGGGCTCGTTGATCGTGAGAGACGTCATTCCGAGCGGAGCGAGGAATCTCGGGATGGGAGAGGACGCCACTTTCGAATCGAGATCCTTCGGAGTACCTCAGCATGACGGCGCCAGTGAAGTTCAGAAGTTCAGAAGTTCAAGATGTTCAACACAAGTTCGAAGCGGCTACTTCGGGCTGACCTTTTTGCTATGGGAGTCTGCGATGTACATCAAATCAAAGCGCGGCCTTGCGTTGGCTGCTGTGGTTTCAGTTGTGTCGATTGCGTCATTCGCAAGAGCAGGCGTGCAGTACAACATCACGCCGCTTGATTCGCCTGTCGGGACGACCGACGTTTACGTGACCGGCGTGAACAACGCCGGTCAGATGGTGGGGCACATGGTTGATGCGGCCGGCATCTCGCACGCCGCGCTGTGGTCGCCGAGTGGCGCGCACACGCCGCTGCAGGAACTGACCAACGCCGCCGGTCAAGCCAGCGAAGCGTATCGCATCAACAATGCCGGCCAGATCGTCGGCAAGAGCAAGTTTGATGCGAACTTCGTGCACGCGGTGGTGTGGAATGCCGGCGTGGTGCAGGACATCGGCGTTCTGCCCGGCGCGAACGGCGGAAGTTTCGCGCAGGACATCAACGATCAAGGCGTCGTCGCGGGCTCGTCCAAGGCAGTGAATGGTCAGCACGCGTTCACCTGGACGCCCGGCGACGGCATGAAGGATTGGGGCAGCTTCAATCCGACGTCGAACACGAACTTCGCCGGTTGGAACGCGATCAGCAACAGCGGTGTGATGGCCGGCACCGCGTACGTGCTGTTCAGCCCGTTCAAGGCGTCGATGGCGCGGCCGGGCGATCGGGACATCACCAACATCTCGCCGATCGCGCAGTTCTCCACGGGAATGGCGCTGGCGATCAACAATCACGATGTGATCGTCGGCTATCAGAATCCGAATTCCGGCAGCCCGCACCCGGCGATCTTCAACGGCGACGGTACGTGGCAGGATCTCGGCACGCTTGGCCTGGGCGAAGGCTGGGCGGAAGACATCAACGACAACGGCGTGATCGTCGGCCGCGTGATGGGAGAAGATGAAAATCAAAACTTCGTGCAGCGTGCGTTCGTGTGGGAAAACGGCATGCAGAGCGAGCTGCTCACGCTGCTGAACAACAACGCGCGTGGCGTTGAAGGATGGACCACATTGTTCTCCGCGTCCGCCCTGAACGACAACGGCGTGATCGTCGGCGCCGGCTTGTACCACGGCCAGATCCGCGGCTTCATGCTCACGCCCACGCCCGAACCCGCGACGTTCGGCGCGATCGGCACCGCCAGCTTATTCATGCTGAATCGTCGACGCCGTCGCGTCGACTAGAGCGACCTCCCTTCCCCTGCGCCGGCCGCGCGATTCTCACTCGAATCGCGCGGCCGCCTTTGTTTCTCGGTGCCCGAAGCTGTCATCCTGAGGTACTCCGAAGGATCTGGCCTGACGCGTGAAGCCAGATCCTTCGCGGAGTACCGCTCAGGATGACGGGCTCGCTTGAAGAATCGCGATCACGGCGTTGTGCTTCTCACGCTGCGCAAGATTGAGTGGCGTGAGTCCATCTGCATCGCGCGCGTCGCGATTCGCGCCGCGCTGAAGCAGCAGTTGAACCGCGCGCACTTGTCCCGCGCGCGCCGCTTCGTGCAGCGGTGTCCCGCGACCTTGGGCGATGTTCGCCAGCGACGGATCGGCGTCGAGTTGTTTCTCGATCAGATGTTGAATGCCCCAACTCGCGGCGACGCAGATGCCGAAGGCTTTTGGCGTGCAGCGGTAGATCGGATCGCGCGCCGCGGGATTCGCGCCGGCGGCGATCAGCAGCGCAGCGACGCGCGGCTCGTAACCAAAGTACGACCAATGCAAGGGCGACGCGCCGAGAAATGCCGGGAACATCACGTCGGGATCGTGCGTCAACAGCTCGCGCACCGCTTCGACCATGCCGTTACGGCTCGCCAGGTAAAGCGCATCAGAAATCATCTCGCGTTTCGTCGCGGGCGGGATCGGGATTCGATTGCCGTCTGAACCGAATCGACTGCTGCCGGTTTTCGATGCCTTATCCTTGAGGTGGCCGGATTCGTCGAAGAACGATCGAATGCGAATCACGTCGCCGAGGCCGGCGGCGCAGAACAGATCCGGCTCAACACCGCCGCGCACCATCGCGTCGGCCGCGTGGAACGATCGGACGGTCAGCGCCCAGGAGAGCGCACTGTGTCCGCTGTCGCCGAAGCGATCGTCGACCTTCGCGCCGCGCTCCAGCAGGATGCGCGTGATCGCGCGATCGTCGTTCTCGGCCGCCACGTGCAATGCGGTGGAGCCGTGATCGTTCTTGAGCAGCGTAAGTTGCGGATGCTGATCGAGCATTTGCTCGACGCGAGCGCGATCACCGGCCACGATCGCGTCGAAGAACGCCGGCACGTGCGCGCTCGCGCTGCTCATGTGCTTGTTGAGTGCGCGCCAGCTTGAGAATCCGTGCTCGCGCGCGATGGCGAGTTGAGCATCCGCCAGTTTCGCGGCGGGTATCGTGCGACGAAGCTCATCGAGCTTCTTCTTGGCGGCCTTGCGATACCAATC
>JACMJD010000739.1 GCA_014380825.1 Phycisphaerae bacterium
CAATCGTCCACCGCGAAGAATGGGTGATCGCCGCAGATCGCGATGATGTCGCGGCCCGTATAGGCGCGCGCGATTTTCACTGCGCCCGACGTGGCGTCCGAACCGTCCTTTGAGAACTTCACCATCTCGGCGTTCGGGATCATCGAGAGAAACTTCTCGGCCGCCGCAACTTCGATCGCCGCCGGACGCGTGAAGTTCACGCCGTTTTCCAACTCCGCGCGAACCGCCGCGAGCACCGGCTCGTAAGCGTGGCCGAGCGTGACGGCCCGGTTGCCCATGCCGAACTCGATGTACTCGTTGCCATCAGCATCCCAGCCGCGGCAGCCTTTGCCGCGCACGATGTGGCCCGGCGACAGCAACGGATATTGGTCATCGCCCTTGGCGTAGGTGTGTGCACCGCCCGGGATCAGCGCCTGCCCGCGATCGCGCAGCACATTGGATTTTTCGAAGCCACGGTGAGCCATCGTCGTCAGTCCTATTTCAGTAGCAGTTTGCGCGCGAAGAACGCTTCGGCGTAGCGCTCGCGGCACTCGACGCCACGCAGGCGCGCGAGTCCGCGGAAAGTCTCATCGTCGAACCAAGCCTTCGAACGCTGCGTGCCGAAATGCTTGTGCAAGAGTTCGATTTTGCGTGCGAGCGCTTCCTCGGAAAGCGGCACGTAAACGTTGGGTTGACCCAGATCGCCATCCCATTTCGGAATTTCGTATTCAAGGATCAGGTGGTCGCGGAACGTATTCCACGCCAGCTCGCACACCATGCGGTGATCCTGGTGCGCGTCGTTACGCTGATGGCAAAGCACGACGTCCGGCTTTTCCAGACGCTTCAGAGCTTCGACCCAATCTTTCACCGCCGTACGTTCGGCCGGAAAGTATCCGTCGCGAAACTCGCCGAGGTGGATGTTCGCTTGCTTGGCGCCGGCGAGGAATTCCATGGCGCTCGCGCGCGCTTCATCAGCGCGTTCGCCTGGCGCAGAAAGCGCGCACCAATCGACCGTGACTTCAGCGCCAGACGCGATCCACGTCAGGATCGCGCCACCTGCGCCGATTTCGATGTCGTCAGAATGCGCGCCGAGCGCCAAAACGCGCAGCGCCTTGCCCGGCCGTGCGAGGTCGAGCGACAGCATATCAGCCCGGCTTCTTGTCGTTGCCGTTGCTGTTCACTCGCCAAGGCATGTCGCCCTTCTCCATCATGTCCTCAAGGACCTGACGATCGCGCAGCGTATCCATCGAGCGCCAGAAGCCAGTGTGTTTGTAGGCCATCAGCTTGTTCTCTTTGATCAACCGTTCGAACGGCTCGACCACCAGCTCTTCGCCGTCGCTCATATAGTCGAAGATCTCCGGCTTCAGCAGGAAGAAGCCGCCATTGATCCAGATCTCGGAGCGATCCGAGGTCATGAAGTGATTTACTCTGCCGTCTTCGGCGATGTCGGCGATGTGGTACGTCACCGGCGGGTGCACAGCGAGAAAGCACGCGACCTTATCGCTCTTCTTGAACTTCTCGATCATGTCATCGAGGTTCACATTCGACAGACCATCGCTGTAGTTGGCGAGGAACATCTCTTCGTTCTTAACGTGATCGCGGACAGCCCAAAGGCGGCTGCCGATGTTGCGCCACACGCCGGTGTCGATCATCGCCACGCGCCAATCTTCTTCGCGCGCCCCGAGCATCTCGATCTTCGAACCTTCGACAATGCAATCGCCGTAGGTCTGCGTTTTATAGTTAAGGAAGAAGTCCTTTACCGTGTTTGCCTTGTAGCCGAGGCACAACACGAAATCCTTGTGCCCATACTGGCTGTAGTAATTCATGACGTGCCACAGGATCGGCTGATGCCCGATCGGGATCATCGGTTTTGGCACACTTTCGGAATATTCGCGGATACGCGTTCCGAGACCGCCGCAAAATAGAACGACTTTCATAATCCCTACTCGCCGGGCTTCGCGCAACTTTGCGCCAGCCATTAAGGCTGCAACCTCTATGCCGCCTCGGCGCTGTTACGCGCAGCAAACTCAAGCGCCGTCAACGTCGTTTTGCTTGACAAAACCCGTGCTCTAACGGCATCTGGAAAATCCCGAAAAAATTTGGAAGCAACTACCGGCGAAGAGCAGCCGCGGCGCACTCATGTGCGGCCCGATATCTGCTTTCAGGTCCGGTCAGAGGCGCTCCTCGTCGCGTTTTAGGAAACCAGTCAATGCCGGTCATTCGTGAGTCACTCGTCCAGAAGCTGTACAAGCCCGGCATCGGCCAGGAGC
>JACMJD010000740.1 GCA_014380825.1 Phycisphaerae bacterium
GGCCGTACCTGACGTTCGCGCACCACGTCATGTCGCGGCCGGACGCGTTCGCATCGCAGTACAACGCGGCCTTGAACGAATTTCGCGATCGCGAGCGCATCAAATCCACGATGCGGCCGATGCCCGATTTGTTCGTCAGCGATGAATCCACCGAAACCCCATTCTGGCTCGACAACCTCTCCGACGGAACGCGCACGCGGCCGAGCGTGTTCAAAGTCGACGACGGCTGGATGCTCGAGCTGATCAGCGGCGACGAGTTCGTGTTTCGCGCGAACGTCGGCGCGGATGAAGCGAGCGCATCATTCAGAGCGTTTCTCGCCAAGACGAATCACCGCATCTCGCCGCGCGCGTTGACGCTGACTATTTTCCTGCGCCTGCTGGTGACCGATCAATTCGTCCACGGCATCGGCGGGGCGCGATACGACCAGGTTTCCGATTCGATCATCGCAAGACATTTTGGAATCTCGCCGCCCAGGTTTTCCGTGACGACGGCCACGCTGTTTTTCCCCGGCGCGATCGATCAGCCGCGTGCGTGTTTGCCATGTATTCAGCGCGAAGGGCACGTGCTTCAGCACGCCGTATTGGGCGAGCGGAAGCGCGAGCTCGTCGCGCAGATCAATGCGCTGCCACGACGATCAACCGAGCGAGAGGCCGCGTTCATTCAAATGCACCGCCAACGTCGCGCCGCCATCGAAACGTCGCCGGAGATCAAGCGATGGGAAGCGTCGCTGAGGGAGGCCGAGGCGCGCGAGCAGCAGGAAGAAGTGTTATTCGATCGCGAGCTTTTCTACGCCGTGCAAACGCGTGACCGGTTGGGGATGATGATCGAGAAATATCAGAGCAGTTTCGACAATACAGGACTGTCATCCTGAGCGGTACTCCGCGAAGGATCTAGCCTGACACGTGAGGCCAGATGCTTCGCGGGGTACCGCTCAGCATGACAGACTCTCCAATTAAGCTGGCCTTTTCCACCAACGCCTACACGCGATTCCCATTGATCGACGCGATCCGCGACATCGCGGCCGTCGGGTATTCCGGTGTGGAAATTCTCGCTGACGTGCCGCATGCGTATCCCGATTCGATTGATGCGGCGCTGGTGAAATCCGTTCGCGAGGTGCTGGATGAAACGGGCCTCGCAGTCAGCAACATCAACTGCAATTGCACGTTCGGTTATTGGAAGGATGCGCCGCCGGAGCCGTATTTTGAGCCGAGTTTGATTAGTCCGAATACGCAGCATCGAGCGGATCGCGCGCGGATGATTTTGAAGACGTTGGATTTCGCGAAAGAGATTGGCGCGAGAAATGTTTCGATTACTAGTGGGCGATGTTTGCCGGGGATGCCGCCCGATTGGGCGGCCGTGGAATTGGCTAAGAACCTTCCACCAATTTTGGAGCGCGCGGAGCAGCTCGACGTGAATGTCGGGATCGAGTGCGAACCGGGACTTTACATCGAATACGTTACCGAGCTCTGCGAATGGATCGATCGGCTCGGCTCGAAACGGCTGGGCGCGAATCTCGATATCGGCCACAGCGTGGTGATCGGCGAAGACATCCGCACCGTCGTCAGTCAACTGCGCGGCCGAATCTGGAATATGCACGTTGAGGATTTACCGGGCCGCAAGCATTATCACATGATCCCCGGCGAAGGTTCGCTGGATTGGCCAGCGCTCTGGGGGGCGATTCGTGAAACGAAATATAATCGCTACGTCACGGTCGAGCTGTACACGCAAACCGCCGATCCGCACGCCGCGGCGAGGAAGAGTTTTGAATACTTGAAAGAGTCGACACGCGCGTGAACCGTTTCTCCCCTCCCCTTGTGGGAGGGGCAGGGGGAGGGGTCAGTCCGGTCGAAGATGATGCGTTCACGAACTTCAAGCGACCCCTCCGCCAACCCCTGCCACAAGGGGAGGGGAGCAGGAAAAATGCGCGATTCGCCGTCACAACTTCTGCGCGCGATCGACCCCGACGCCACCGCCGAATACGCGCCATCAAGCGACCTCGGCGAGGCGACGATGGTGCTGTCCGATGCGCAGGCGGATCAGTTTCCGCTGCGCCCGGACTACGCCGCGGTATTGGAGCGCGCTCGCAAAGGGTTGCCCGAGCGCATCGGCGATTACCGGATCATCCGCCTGCTCGGTCGCGGCGGGATGGGGTTGGTGTACGAGGCCGTGCAGGATTCGTTTATCTCGCGGCACGTGGCGCTGAAAGTCGTGCGCGGCGACAGCGTTTCCGATCAGCGCCGCATGGTCCAACGGTTCAAGCTTGAAGCGGCGTTTCTTGCCCGGCTGACTCATCCCAATGTCGTCACGCTTTATGACACCGGCACCACCGACGCCGGCGAACCGTACTTCGTGATGGAGCGGGTCACCGGCACTCCGCTGCGAAAATATTGCCAGCGGCACAAGCTGACCGTGCAGCAGCGGCTGAACCTGTTCGCCGAGCTGTGCGATGTCGTGCATTACGTGAACGGGCGAGGGATCGTGCATCGCAACATCAACCCGCACAACGCGATGGTCGCGACAGTTGGCACGCGGCAGGGCATCAAGCTGATCGACTTCGGCATCGCCAAGCCGCTGTACGGCGACGACGTGCTGGATCCGCCGCCGGAGGAAGCGGGGCAGGTGATCGGATCGCTGGCGTACATGTCGCCCGAACAGGCGCGCGGCGAACTATCGGTCGATGCGCGAACGGATGTCTACGCGCTGGGCGTCGTGTTGTACGAGCTGCTCACCGGCAGCCGTCCGATCGAGCTGGACGTGACGGGCGGGAAACTCTCGACGCTGATCGACCGGATCACCTCGCAACGGCCGCCGCTCATGAGCAACCTTTATCGAAAATCCAGCGAACGCTCCCGCGCAGCGGCAGATGACAGGCGCTCGACGCCGCGCAAGCTGCATCGAATGCTGCGCGGCGAATTGGATGAGATCGCGTTCAAGTGCCTGCGAAAGAATGCGGATCATCGATTCGCAACGGCCGGGGAAGTCGCAGAGCGCATTCGCGCCTGGACGCCGCCAAAGCGTTGGTGGTCGTTCTGATCCCGTGGCGTGGGTGTCTCGCCCGCGATTCGCGGCTCAGGCCGCACGCGCACGGGCGGGACGCCCATGCCACGTGCATCGCTACATGCTACATTGGCGGCGTGCATCGCGTCACGCTTTACTCCAAACCCGATTGTCACCTTTGCGACGATGCGAAGCTTGTGATCGAGCGAGTGCGAGCGCGGCACGCGCTCGAGTTGGTCGTCCGCGACATCCGGGACAATGCGAAAGACTTCGCGAACTATCAGTTCGCGATTCCGGTAATCACGGTGAACGATCGCGAGATCGCGCGGCATCGATTGGACGAGGCGCAACTCGAAGCTGCGCTGGCGTCGCAAATCCAAATCGTCCTTATGGCGAAGTTTCCGCAGGCGGGGAAAGTGAAAACGCGTTTGTCGCCCACGCTTTCGCCCGCGCAGGCGGCAAAGACGCACGAGGCGTTTCTGAAGCACCTTGGAGCGCGGCTGGCGAAAATGAACCTCGGCGAGATCGTCATCTGTTTCGACCCGCCCGAAGCCGCGGCGGCGATGAGAGATCTAATGAACGACGTCTCGCGCACGTTCGTGCCACAAGTGGCGGGCGATCTGACGGCCCGATTGTGCGGGTTCGGCAACGCATCATCCACGACCCTGTTTCTTGGCGGGGACAGTCCAGATCTGCCAGAGCGTTTTGTGCGACGCACCGTCGATCTGCTGCACGAGAACGATCTCGTCATCGGTCCGACCGACGACGGCGGATACTGGTGTTTGGGACTGGATTCCCGAGTCAATCGTCCGGAACTCCTCCGCGGCATCGAGTGGTCGAGCGGGCGTGAATTTGACCAGACGCTCGAACGTGCGCGCTCGCTCGGATATAACGTTGGGTTGGCCGATCAGTGGGATGACGTCGATCGGCCTGAGGATTTGACACGTTTGCTCGATCGCTTGCAGAAGTCGACCGACACGTCCGATCGCGAACTGCTGACCCGGCTGAAGTTTCTGCCGGCGGGAGTATGGCCATGACGCAGGACAATCCGCCCATGTCGATCAACCCGGCTGTGAAGGGTCCTGGTGCGCAGCCCGCCGAGCAGGGTGAATCGTTTCTGCCGCAGTCGACCGTGCTCATCGTCGATGACAATCCGCAAAACGTCGAGTTGCTCCAGGCGTTCCTGGAATCGCTCCCTGTAAAGATCGTCACTGCGAATGACGGTGTCGATGCGCTGGAGAAGGTCGAGCAGCACAATCCCGATTTGATCCTGCTCGACATCATGATGCCGCGGATGAGCGGGTTCCAGGTCTGCCGCAAGCTCAAGGGCGACGCCAGCACGCGCGACATTCAAGTGCTGATGGTGACGGCGCTCAATGAGCTGGGCGATATCGAACAAGCGTCTGAGTGCGGGACGGATGATTTCGTTAGTAAGCCGGTGAACAAGTTCGAGCTGCTGACGCGGGTGAAGAGTTTGCTGAGGGTGCGACATCTGAAGAGCGAACTGGAGCGCGCGCTGACGTACTTAAATGAAATTGAGCACGACGAGGAAGCACTGTGACGATTGAATCATCCGCCAGCATCGCACAATTCCTTGACGCCACCGCTGCGAAACAACCGGCCCCCGGTGGCGGGAGCGTCACCGCGCTCGCCGGCGCGCTGGCGGCGGCGATTGGGGAGATGGTTTTGCAGTACAGCATCGGCAGGAAGGACGTCCTGCCGGCCGACGATACGAAACTGCGCGAGGCACTGGCGGAAATGACCCGCGCGCGAAACATGCTCGTCGAGCTGATGATCGAAGATCAGGCCGCGTACAGCGCGCTCAGCGCGGCCCGGAAGAATGCCAGGGATCAGGGTGATGCCGATCCGACCTTCGCCGCGGCGCTGCTGGCGTGCATTCGAATCCCGCAGGCGATCGGCGCCACCGCCGGCGCGCTGCTCGACCTGTGTGCACAGGTCGCCCCCAAGGCCAACAAGTTTCTCCTGTCTGACTTGGCCGTGTGTGCTGAACTCGCCATGGCGACCGTTCGCTGCGCGACCTACAACGTTCAGATCAATCTGGCCGACGTCAGCGATGCGACGGAGCGGCGGCACTTCGAAGACTCGATGAATCACCTGATCGCTCGCGCCACCGAACGCATTCGCTCGATCATCCCGGCGATCTGGAAGCGACTGAGCTGAATTGCCCCTTGCGGCGTCGCAGATCAAGATGTGCAAGCCTTCTGATCTGCGACGCCGCAAGCGGCGCCGAGAAAAACAATGCGAGACGATCGTGACTACAAACTCGACCTCTCCACCACCGATAACCAGGAACCAATCACCAATATCGCGCGCCCCTTTCTCAGCGTCCATTTCGCCTGCTGCAACGTCTACTGCCGCATCTACCGCAACCTCGACGGCATGCGCTACGAAGGCCGCTGCCCGCGATGCGCCAAGCCGGTTACGTTCGCAATCGGCACCGACGGCACAGACGCGCGATCGTTCATCGTCAAGTAGTTAGGTGAAGTACTCGGGTGAAATAGTTGCGGTCCCGCGCTTGCCGCTCGTGGGCGATTGCCATTACTCTGGACGCGCACCATTTTTACGGAGGACTCAAGGATGAGCACCGCAGCCCCGGCCAAACCGGAAACCACAACTTCTGCCCACGCGCCGTCAACCACGGCCACGACATCAGGCGGATACGACGTCGCGCGCCCGCACGGACGCTGTCATCTTTCCGATCGCGTGATCGAACCCGGCGAAAAGTTCATGGCCGCGTTGCGCGAGACGGCCATCGGGTTCGAACGTCTCGACGTGTGCCTGGAATCGTGGGAACAATTAGATCGCAGCAACGTGCTCGCATTCTGGCAGGCGGTGATGCCGCGCGCCGAAGCGAAAAAGCGCCTGTTCGTCGACGACACCGTGCTGTGCGAACTGTTCGAACGCCTCGGCGACATAACCGAGCCCGTCAAGCTGAATTTCCGCTTCGTGCTGGGCCTGATCCTGATGCGAAAGCGTCTGGTGATCTACGAATCGACTAGCACGGAACCGGATCGCGAGATCTGGCGAGTGCGGTTGAAGGGCCGCGATGATTCGATCGATCTGCTGAACCCGCGATTGAACGAGCAGCAGATTGTGGAAGTGAGTCAGCAACTGAACCAGGTATTGAGTGAGGAACTCTAAAGAACAGTATCGGCTGCACGCCTTTTCGTGGCATGGGCGTCTCGCCCGTGCGCGGGCGGCCCGAGCCGCGGGTGCACGGGCGGGACGCCCATGCCACATTGAGTTGGACGCGCGGCGCCGCGCCCGTGTTCCAATGATATCCGTCGTCGCCGGCGCGGGAGGGACATTTGCCTGCGTTTTTCCCTTCCGGTTTGCCTCGTTTGTCGGTCCAATCGCGGTGCAGTGGCCGACCTCAATGAATACATCGGCAACGCGGAGCAATTTCCCGTGCTGCGGCAGTGGGACTTCTTCAACCACGCCGGCGTCGCGCCCGTCTGCAAGGCCGCGAGCGACGCGATGCGCGCCTACGCCGATCAGGCGGA
>JACMJD010000741.1 GCA_014380825.1 Phycisphaerae bacterium
ACGTGATTCTCGCCGACGAAATTAACCGCACACCGCCCAAGACGCAGGCCGCGCTGCTTGAGGCGATGCAGGAGCATCAGGTGACCGCCGGCGGAAAAATGCACCGCCTGCCGCAACCGTTCTTCGTGCTGGCCACGCAGAATCCGATCGAGCAGGAAGGAACTTATCCGCTGCCCGAGGCCCAGCTCGACCGGTTCATGTTTAACATTCATGTCGGCTATCCGAGCGAGGATGAAGAATTTCAGATCGTTCGACTGACCACCGAGAATCGCAAGATCGATCTCAAGCACATCCTGTCCGGTGAAGATGTGATGAAGCTTCAGGAAACCGTCCGCAAAGTTCCGGTGGCCGACCACGTGATCCGCTACGCGCTGCAATTTTCCCGCATGACGCGTCGCGGCGAGCCGAACGCGAACATCCCCGACTTCGTCAAAGAATACGTTGCCTGGGGCGCTGGCCCGCGCGCGAGCCAGTATCTGATCCTCGCCGGCAAAGCGCGAGCGCTGCTGAAGGGCCGCTATCACGTGAGCACGGAAGACATTCGTCAGGTTGCGATTCCGGTGCTGCGTCACCGCATCGTCACCAACTTCAACGCCGAGGCCGAGGGGATGCGCAGCGACACAATCGTGAAGAAACTGATCGAGACGATTCCGAGGCAGCAGTATGACGACCTGGATGCGACGACGGCGAAGATGCTGAGGGATCAACCCGCGGCGTGAGTTTTTGTCTCCCCTCTCCGGAAGGGAGCGGGAGGGTTGAAGCTCTTATACGTGCAAACAAGGATTCGCTAGCCGAACGGGCGTCGAGTTGATTGCGGTTCAACCCTCCCCAACCTCTCCTTCCATGGAGTGGAGCAGGAACAGAATGTCGGAGACCGTCGAAGACTATCGCAAATACCTCGACCCGCGCACGCTCGCGAAGGTTGGTTCGCTTGAATTGCGCGCCCGCCTGATCGTCGAAGGTTTGATGACCGGCATGCACCGTTCACCGTATCAGGGCATCTCGGTCGAGTTCGCGCAGCATCGGCCTTACGCGGTGGGCGATGATATTCGGCACGTGGATTGGAAGGTGTATTCGCGCACCGAGAAGGTCTATCTCAAGCAGTACCAGCAGGAGACGAACCTGAATCTCGTGTGCGTGGTCGACGCCAGCGAATCGATGGGCTACGGCACGACCAAGGCCGACAAGGACACGACGTGGACGAAATACGATCACGCCACTGCGATCGCTGCGTCGCTGTCGTACATGGCCATCCAGCAGCAGGATTCCGTGGCACTGGCGATCTTCGATCAGACGCTCAGCCGATACTTCAAATCGAGCAACTCGCCCAGCCAGTGGAAGCTCGTGGTCAACGAGCTTCAGCAGGTGCCGCGCTGGAACAAGACCAACACCGGAAAAATCCTCGATCAGATCGCGGAGAAACTGAACCATCGCAGCCTGATCGTGATCATCAGCGATTTCTTCGACGACCTCGACAGCATCAAGCAGGGCCTGCGACATCTTCGATACAAGAAGCACGAGATCATGGTGTTCCAGATCCTCGACCCGGCCGAGATCGAGTTTCCGTTTGATGACGTGACGTTGTTCAAAGGCCTGGAAGAATCCGGCGAACTGCTGACCGAGCCGCGTGCGCTGCGCGAAGGCTATCTCGAACAGTTGCGGCAGTTCACGGATGACCTGAAGAAACTGTGCCGCGGGATGAATATCGATTTCCAGAGATTCAGCAGCGGCGATGGACTGGATGTCGCGCTCAGCCAATTCCTGGCAACGCGCGCGGCGACGATGAAATAGGAGTTGCCAGTTGTCAGTTGTCAGTTGTCAGTTTCAAACGCTCGCAAACGGAAGCTCTGCGCTTGCTGGCAACTGGCAACTGGCAACTGGCAACTTCTTGGCCGCTGGATTTGTGACGCCTGCTTTCGTCGGCGCGGGGGCGCTGCTCGTCTCGATTCCGATCATCATCCATCTGCTGAATCGCCGCCGATTCAAAACCGTCGAATGGGCAGCGATGGATTTCCTCCTTCGCGCGATGCGGAAAAATCGCCGCCGCGTTCGATTTGAGCAGTGGCTGCTGCTGGCCATCCGGTGCAGCGTGTTGTTGTTGCTTGGCTTGGCGCTGGCTCGGCCGCTGGGGTGCGAAGACACGAGCCTCGCGTCGCTGGCGGCGCGCCGGTCGGGACTGCATGTGATCGTGATCGACAATAGTTATTCGATGAGCTACGAGGCCGATCGTCCCGATGCCAAGACGCATCTCGATCAAGCGAAACTGATGGCGAAGCGCCTGATCGATCGATTTTCCTCCGGCGGCGAATCGGTCGCGGTCATCACGGCCGGTCAACCGGCAAGCGCGGTCATTGCCTCGCCGGTGTTTGACGCAACGGTCGCGAAGAATGCGATCGATCGGATCGAGCAAAGCTTCGGCGGAACCGATCTGCCCGGCGCGCTGGAAGCGGCCAAGAAAATCGCGCGCGAGGACACGCGGCAGCCGAATAAGTTCTTGTACCTGTTCACCGATTCGACGCGCAGCGCCTGGCAACTGCAACGCAATGAGCAAGCACTGCAATCCACTGGCCGCGAGCTGGCGAAGTTGTACGAACGCATCGCACATTTCGATCTGGCCCGCGCTGGTCAATCCAACGCCGCCGTGCTCGACGTGAAGGGGTCGGCCAAGCTGCTGCGGATTGGGTTCAGCGACAATGATCTCGTCGCGCGTGTCGCAGGGTTCGGCACACCGCGCGAAGGATTGCTCCAGTGGCGGTGGGATGATCAGGTTCTGCC
The DNA here is from genome assembly GCA_014380825.1 of Phycisphaerae bacterium. Next base: position 2,776 of record JACMJD010000741.1, read on the forward strand.
CGGCACGCAAACGATTCGCCTGGAAGGCGAGACGTCGCTCACCCAAAGAACGCAGCTTGGTCGCGGTGGGCTGCACGTCGTATCGGTGAACTTCGCCGGCGACGACCGCATCAAGATCGACGACACGCGCAACCGCGTCATCGACGTCGCCAGCGAGATGAAAGTTCTCGTCGTCGAAGGTGAACGCAGTGCCGAATCACTCGGCGGCAGCGGCGCGCTGATCATGGAAGCGCTCTCGCCCCGCATCAGTGCGACGGCCACCGAGCCGGGTGCGAACACGCGGCCCGGAAATTATCTCGCGCCGGAACTGGTGAGCGATCTGGAATTCGGCGGAAAAGTCGTGAACGACTACCGCGCCGTGATCCTGGCCGGCGTCGGTCAGATCAGCGCGAACTCGGCCGACCAGCTCAAACAGTTCGTCGAATCCGGCGGCACGCTGATGGTGTTCATGGGCGAACCGGTCAACAGCGAAAACTACAACACCGTGATGCTGTCGCGCGGGCTGATTCCCGGGCCACTCGCCAAGCGCATCACGGCGGCGGGAAGTCGCGAGCCGTTTTATCTTGACTTCAAGCCGAATGGATCGCTGCACAGTCTGTTGCGCAAGTTCCAGGGTGCGACCAACAGCGGTCTGGAACGCGCGCCGATTTACACCTACTGGCAGATCGATCTCCCGCGCGAAGGCAAGGCTGACCGCGTCATGAATTTCCAACCGGTAGATCAGCACATTGATCCTGCGATCACGCTGCATACGCTGGGCGCAGGCCATGTGATCACCTGTGCGACCGGCGCATCGCTCGATTGGACCGCACTTCCCGGCCGGCTGAACTTCGCGCCGCTGCTGCACGAATTGCTTTCGGGCACCATGAGCAGCGGCGATGATTGGATGAACGTCAGCGTCGGCGAAGAGCTGCGAATTCCCGCACGCATTCAGCTCACGGCTGCACCGGTGCTGAAGGATCCCCAGCAGGTCGATATTGTGATGGAGCAAAGAACCGCGCCCGGCGGGCAGATCACGTATCACAGCAGGCCGCTTTCGCGCCCGGGCATGTACACGCTGATCACCGGCAACACGAAATTACCGATCGCCGTCAACGTGCCGACGGCCGGCGAAGGCGAGACGCCGGAGGCGGATATCCGTCCGATCGAATCGACCGCGATCAATAAGGCGCTGGGCGATATCGACATCCAGTTCGAGCGCGACCAGCTTCCGGCGCTGGTCGACCGAAACGAGGCCGGCAATGACTTTGGCTGGAGCATGATGATGATCGTGCTGGCGATCGTTGGGTTGGAATGTTTTTTGGCGATGAGGTTTGGGCACTATCGAAGGACCTAACGTGGCGTGGGCGTCCTGCCCGCGCATTAGCGGCTTGAGCCGCACGCGCACGGGCGAGACGCCCATGCCCCGAATCTGATGAACCGCTTACTCGAAATCCTCCTCGGTCTGAATCGCGGCTTCTTGAGCCGCGATGGGGATCTCAGTCTCACGTTCAATCCGTCGTGGCCGTGGCAGGCGACGATTGGCGCGGGGGCTTGGAATTTCCTGCTCGTCCTGCTCGTGATCGGTTTGGTAGTCGTGATCTATCGACGCGAGGGTCGATCGCGGCCAGTGCGAATCACGCTGGGCGTGATTCGCGGCGCGCTGTTGGCGCTGGTGATCGCGCTGCTCAATCGGCCGGTGTTGACGCTCGGGCAGAGTTACACCGAGCCGTCGGTCGTGGCGGTGTTGATCGACGATTCGCTTTCAATGCGCATTCGCGATGCCAACCCGGATCCCAAAGCAGAGGCGCAATCGCGGCTGGCGAGCGCCGTGAATCTGCTGACGGGCGAAGATCAGAAGCTGATCAAGGACCTGGGCAAGGTTCACCAGTTGCGTTACTACAAGTTCGACTCCACTGCGTCGCCGATCACTCCGTCGACACAACCCAGCGCGACTGCGAATCCGATCGTCGATGCGCTCAATGCGCTTGAACCGACCGGACAATCAACGCAGCTTGGCGCATCGCTGCGCGCGGTGTCGGATGATCTCCAGGGCCAGCGCGTGGCGGGCGTGATTTTACTGACGGACGGGCGCGATACGCCCCAGCGTCCGCTAGCGGCGACGCTCGCGATGCTCAAGGACACCGGCGTCAAAGTCTTCCCCGTCCCGATGGGCTCCGATCAACCGCCGGCCAACATCGAAGTGCAGTCGATCGTGTCGCAGGATGCGGCGTTCAAAGACGACATCGTGAACGTGAAGGCCACGGTTCGCGCCACAGGCGTTGGTGCATCGCGCAATGTCGTCGTGCGATTGAAGGACAAGAAAACCGATCGCGCCATGATCGGCGCGGATGGCCGAATGGTCGAGCAGCAGGTCACGCTGCCGAACGATCAGCCCACCGAAGTTGAGCTTCAGTTCAAGCCGGAACAGATCGGGCAGCTCGATCTGGTCGTCGAGGCGATCAAGCAGCCGGGCGAGATCGATGATGATGACAACGTGCGCGAGCTTCAGATCGAAGTGCTCGATGCGAAGATCGCGGTGCTGTATGTCGAAGGTTATCCGCGCTGGGAATATCGATATCTGAAGAACGAGATGATCCGCGATCGCACCGTCGACATCGCGTGCTGGCTGACCAGCGCCGATCCGACGTTCAAACAGGAAGGCGACATCCCGATCACGCGCTTCCCGGAAAACATGGACGAGATGCTGGCGTACGACGTCGTCGTTTTCGGCGACGTCGATCCGGATTATTTCTCGGATGCGCAGTTGCAGCTCGTGGCCGACTTCGTCAGCAAGAAGAGCGGCGGGTTCGGTCTTGTCGCCGGTCCGCAATCGGCGCCGCAGCGATATCGCGGCACGCCGATCGAAACGATCCTGCCGGTCGATATCTCGCGCGTGCAGGATGACGATCCGCGCGGCGGGGCGCTCACGCAGGGTTTCCGAATTCAACTGACCAAAGAGGGCGAGAACTCGTCGATCTTCCGGTTCTTCGCGGACAAGCAGCGCAACGACAAATATCTCCGCGAAGACCTTCAGCAGCTCTTCTGGTATTGCCACGGCGTGCGCGTCAAACGCGGCGTGGGCGAAGTGCTGGCCGAGCATCCGGTG